>JAJRTT010000127.1 GCA_024278155.1 Bacteroidota bacterium
AATTAAGGAGGAGAGTAAAAGATTCTTCATGGGCAAATAATCAATTGTTTTTGTATTGATACAAAAAGACATTGGGACGGGAAAAAAGGTTGTACAAATAGAATGGTTCTAAATAAGTGGGGACAGGGTAACCTTTTTGCCTTTTTTGGAATTACCTTATGACCGCCTTCGCATTGTTGCGGCGGACAAGCCCGCCTTCACTCTGTTGCGGCGGACAAGCAAATCGAGGTAAAGCAAAGTAAAAAACAAGGTGAAAAAGGGGTTTCCGTCCGGTGCCCCCAAGAAAATTACCGTTAACTTTTTTTGTACCGCCGATAACTTGTTTTTCAAGGAAGGGGACATTTTTTTTCTTTATATTTGAAAACTCTTTTTTTATGGCCAAATAGAACAAAGGTGTCCAAAACACAAAACATACAAGTGGGACTTCATTGGGGCGAAAAATCCCTTGGACTTGCCAGACAAGTGGGGACACTTGTCTCATTTCCCTGGTATGGGACAAGCGTCCATGCTCGCCCTTCAACGATCCTTGCCCCAAAAGCTGTATGTATGTATGTATGGCCGGGGCTTCCGGAGTTGTTCAAGGGCACATTGTTTAGGCCTGTATCTTTTTCATTTGTTTTGAGGTTCACCCACGGTCCCACACCTGAAGGTGTGGGAAACTCATGGGCAACTGGGTTGCCTTGCACGGCTTTTTCAGATTTCAAGGAGGGTCTGTGTGAAGAATAATCTGAAAAAACAAGTTTTAATTTGAATAACCACAGCTTTTTCGGATTTTAGCGGAGGGGTGCAGTAATGGATAATCCGAAAAAACAGATCTTAACATGAACAAACAATTTAACCATTAAAATTTAAAAGATATGAAAAGAACATTTTACCTATTCGGTATTTTAATCGCAGGGGCGATGATAACAATGTACTCCTGCACCAAGGAAAACCAAACAACGGACCGGGCGCCCGCGCCCGCCACCATGCAACAAGCGTCCACGCTTGTTGGCGGACTGATCCCCACCGACCTAAAGGTGAACGCCCTTATCAAAAACTTTAAGCAGAAAGTGGCCTATTACCGCAAAAACCCCACATTGAAAAGCAGTGAAACTGTCCCCGCCGATTCGGCCCTGTGGTATCTCGAAGCGACCATCAATTATTCGCACGCTTTTCCCAATGAGTATTACGAGGGCTTTGAAATCGACACGGCCTATTTGAGCATTGCCAAGGATGACAACGGGAACGTGGACATGGTGGTACTTTCGCAAAAATACAATGAACTAAAAGTGGAAGTATCCACTTTGTACCATGGCTCAAGCTATGAAAACAAGGGGCTTGCCGTTGTTGATCTGAAGGAGGCATCGCAAAACGGTTCGGGGATTGTTTTCATAGCGGAAACGTTAACTGGAAACAAAGGTACCGAACCCCCCGACCCGGTACTTGGCGGGCCATTTACAATAGGCGATAATTGGTGGTACGGCGAGGAAGCCGGGAAATGTGAGGAGAATTCGCCCTTAGGATCGGATGCGGCCAAGCAATTGCTTGGCCATATCAACGATGAAATCCCTGACCCGAACGGAAATTATTTTTTCATCAACCATGTGGACTATGAAATTGAAGGGGGCGATGACTTGCTGGATCGTGGGGAAATACATGACAACCATCTGGACTATTACTTGTTTTTTGCCACAACTGCATTGGGTCCCAATTCATGCGGCCATGACACCTTATGTGTCGAATGGCCCGAAATGAACATCTATTACAGTTACCTGAAAATTTTGATCTTTGATTTCCTTCCCAGCAATGCACAGGAACTGTTCGGAAAATCCATCGAAGAGGTAATAAATGTTCAAGGTTATTCGGTTTGGAACCAACCGTATATAGAGTACAAGCATTACCTAAAGGCAAAATTTGGCGAAAAGGTGGGCTATGCTCCAAGTTCACAATGTCCACAGGTAATAGATTGATTATTGCAAACAAAGGACAGGGCATGTTTTTGTTGCCCTGTCCCTTAAAAAAACCGATTATGAAATACATAAAGGCAATTGCAATAATCGCCGTCAGCTTTATGCTGTACAAAACGGCCTGGCCACAACAATCCTATGAAATTGTCACCGATAAGGACAGTACCGAAATAGGTTACTGTACTTTTGAAACCAATGCTGGAAGCATTGTCTCTATAGGTGAAATAAGCAACAAGGATATTCAGAATGGTTACAAAGGTCTTGGGTTTATCCTGAAGTATTCAGATCCGGCCGATGTGCAAACAAGTACATTTGGAAAGCCGGACACCTCTCTGGTTTTCCAGATGGGCTTCCAAAAGGAAAACGGGAACTATATAATAATTGGCAGGTTAAGCGATAGCCTCAGCCCGGAATATTCCGAAAATATATACCTTTGCGAAATCACATCCGAAATGGGCGTGGTGTGGGAAAAAACCTTTCCTGCCCCTGCAGGTTATGCCCTTTATCTTTCCGATTTCCTTATCGATGGGGACAATAACATCATCATTATGTCATCTATGAGGATTCCCCCATATACGAATGGCTATTTGTTCCTTACTAAGTTCGACATGAATGGGGAGCTACTCAATTCCAGTTTTCTGCCCGAATACGATGTGAGGACTTACAACGACATTATATTGAAGCTCGACGGGACTGGTTATACTATAATCGGGATGTTGAACAAATCAAACATAGTAAGGAACTGGATCGATTTGGATACCTCCTTGAACATTGTCGCCGAGGGGGGGGCATTGGAAAATGCACTCCAGATAGCCGTAACGGCTAAATGGCTTTCGGACGGCAACTTGTTCATCGTTGACGGCGAAGGTCCCGAAACCCCAGGGGCATATCGCGACATGATGGCCAGGGTGATAAGCCCTGATCTGGAGACCACCCTCTGCGATACGGTCTTTATCGACCCCGACAATGTCTATATCCCGGTTTACGATGGGATGGATTTTGTTTACGAAGATTTGATATGGACTTGTACCTTCAACGAAGATTTTCCTTATTTCCAAGGGGACGAAACCTTCAAGGTCTATCTTTTCGATTCGGAATTGAACCTCAAGGGGATGAAAGTTTTTGGGGGCGACAGCCGTTGGTGGTTTTTCCATTTGGTGGCGACCAACGACGGGGGATGCATCATTACCGGGGCAAAACGGGAACCGGGGGGGGCCGAACTTAGCGATGTGGACTATTACTTGATCAAGGTAATGCCCGATGACATGATAACCTCTGCCGAAGAAACATCTTTTGAAAACGATTTTGATGTGGCGGTGTTCCCCAACCCTTTTAACAATCATTTAACAACTGAAACGATGAGGGAAAACCTTGTGTTTTCGGTATTCGACAGCAATGGACATAAGGTTTTGTCGGGCGCTGTAAACAATATCCCAAAGACCAACTTTGATTCTCGCAATTTGATTCCCGGTTTCTACTTTTATGTAATTACAGATAAAGGCCGTACAATACAATGCGGCAAACTGATCAAACAATAATTGATAAACATTTAAATTAAAATAAGATGAAAAAATATATTTGTATTTATACAATGCTGTTTTTATTTAGCATTTCAAACGGTATATATGCACAAAACTGTGTTGACTGTAGCGGGGGCAATGCCTCAGGGGCGCCCAACAAGAAATAGTTATTGGCCAGCCCTATGGCAGCGAACATTATGTCGATTTAAAAGTCAATGGCAAGGTGTGGGCACAAGAGGTGGAGGTCATGTCGGGTTGGTGGCCCGACAAAGTATTTGACAAAGAGTATAAACTCATGCCATTGTGCGAAGTCGAAACTTTCATAAAGGAGCATAGGCACCTGCCCGAAATACCCTCGGAAAAAACTGTTCTTGAAGAGGGAATGAATATTGCCGAAATGAACGCTTTGCTTTTGCAGAAGGTGGAGGAGCTTACGTTATATGTGATTGAGCTGGAGAAGAAAATCAAAAAAGATGAATGATATGTTAAAAGTTTATTTGGGCATTTTAACCAGCTTCTTTGTGATTATTGCAAATGGACAAGGGGAAAAAAGTATTTCAAGTACAAAAAACTCTGAAATCCAATTTAGGTCAATGAAATTTGAAATTGAATATGCGCCTTTAAACGATGTACAGTTGGTACTATTGGTCAGGCTTAAGCATTCAAGGTACCTGGGTATCAGACCTCCATCTTCCTCTTTCGTTTTAAATTCAAATAAAAACCTTTTGGGAGGGGTTCAAACCAGTATATTTATTAGTATCGATTCTACTGTGAACATGGAAGGTAATTATATTTCAAAAGCTGATATTTTTAGCGTTTTCTACAGGGATTATTTTGGTAAATCAAAAAACAATATTTACGAAATAGGACTTTCCTATTCCCATGGCTCGCCAAATACAAATCCATTTTATATGAGGCAGATCGGTATTGAATCATCTTATTTCCACATTTGGAAAAGGATTGGCATTGGAGGCAGTATCCAATTAGGGCCAATTGTAAACCGCAGCGAAGATATTGGTAACCATTATGGTGGTTTTGGGATATGCGTAAGTTATTTAATTTTTAGAGTTAACATTTTTTAAAGCAATAATACTATGAGAAAACATATAACAATAATATGGGTTTTTTTCTATTTAACAGGTTTTGGCCAAGTGTTTCCTGAACCAAAAGAGAATCCGGATTTGGTTGACGATCAAATATTCTCCATAAGTATAGGTGACCATAAGTGCGATCCAATTCCTTCCCCAATTGATTATAAACACAATTCTGACTCGAGAAGACTTAACTTTTACTGGTAAATTTTCAGAAGATTGTTGGGGCAGTGATGCTGCAGATATTGCATGATATAGTAAGTTGGGGACTTTATATCACTTTTCTTACCCTTTAGGGGACAGGAACGAGTACAAATTGAATTTTTGGATGGCAATCTGATAAAGACAATCCAGGATTAATTAAAATTGCTGCTTTTTTTCACGAAAGTGATTACTCAAGTGGGGATTATCCTTTTGTACGCCATTTATTTACTTCAGTAAGTACAAATACCAATTATCTCTTTGATATGTTTATGGGGCGTGAGACAATTGGTATGATTGCGAATAACAATGCTATAGGTATGCGAAAACCTGATTGGTTCACGGGGAGGCATTCTTCGAATATGAGAAGGGCATTTTGGTTCGGAGGTACAGAGCCAGTCCCACGAATTATGGAGTTTACTTATATGAACACTTCCTATTACATGAAGAAGTTTTTCAAGTCCAATTAAAAGGGCCGGTAACATCCGCATTTCCCCATGATGCTTCCCACCATTGGCGGGCGGCAAGGTATATACGGAGAAGGTGGTGGTGGAGTGATATTGCCCGCCTTTTCTTGTTGGTGAAAACACCAACAAGG
Organism: Bacteroidota bacterium; assembly: GCA_024278155.1. Taxonomy (GTDB): domain Bacteria; phylum Bacteroidota; class Bacteroidia; order Bacteroidales; family JAADJA01; genus JAADJA01. The sequence continues at coordinate 5,360 of JAJRTT010000127.1, forward strand.
GGCAGGCGGGAAAGTATTGCAGTTTTGGATTATCCCGCACACAAGGCTTTTGCCAAAATCCGAAAAAGCTATTTGTGCCATGACCCCTGTGCACGGACTTGCTTACACATGGAAGGTTTTGGGGCACCGGTATTATTTCAGCAACCCCTCCATCTTCCCCATCAATTCGTTAATATCTATGGGTTTTGAAATATAGTCATCGCAGCCGGCTTTAATGCAGTTTTCTTTTTCGCCCGAAAGGGCATAGGCGGTTTGTGCGATTATCGGGGTTTTTGGTTTTGATTTTTTTATCAGCCTGGTGGCTTCCAGACCATCCATTTCGGGCAGTTGGATATCCATCAGGACAATATCGAATTTGTTTTCCTTGCACAGGTTTACCGCTTCCAAGCCGGTAATGGCCCGTGTGATTTTGATCCCGCTGTTCTTGAATACTTTTTCAAGGAAGAAAAAACCATGGTCGTCATCTTCAACGATGAGCAGCTTCCGGTCTTTCCATTCGAAGTTCTTCTTTAATGCGTTTTTGTTTTTGGTTGAGGGGCTTTTAAAATGGGTTGATGAGTTTCCATTCCTTTTGGGAAGCGTAAACGAGAAGGTGGAGCCTTTTCCTTTTTCAGAAATGACCTTTATCTCCCCCCCAAGCAATCCCACCAGTTTTTTGGTGATTGCAAGCCCAAGCCCGGTGCCACCGTACAATCGCGTATTGGAGTCGTTTGCCTGTCTGAAACTGTTGAAAATGATACCCTGTTTGTCTTTTTCTATCCCGATTCCCGTGTCGGAAACATAGAATTCAAAAACGCTTATGCCCTTGTCTTTTCCGGTTTTGAACCCAAAATCAACACTTCCCGAATCGGTGAATTTTATGGCATTGTTGAGCAGGTTGACAAAGATTTGCCTGAACCGCTCGATGTCGGTATAGATGATGGCTTTATCGGCATTTTGGGGCCGTTCATAATTTAATACCAGTTTTTCTTCTTTCCCTTTGGTCTTTAGCAGCCCGGAAAAAAGATCATAAAGTTCTGAGAGCAGGTTGTCGAGGAAATAATCTGATTTGAATACCTTTACCTGTCCGGCCTCTATTTTTGAAATATCGATTATATCGTTGATAAGCGCCAGTAAATCGTTTCCGCTGTTTTGGATAAGCTCGATAAAATGGTTTTGTTCATCGGGTGGGTTCCCGGGTTCCGAAAGCAATTGGGAAAACCCGATGATGGCATTCATGGGCGTTCGTATTTCGTGCGACATATTGGCGAGGAAGGCCGATTTTAAACTGTCGGATTCTTCGGCCTTGTCCCTTGCATCAATTAAGTCCTGTTCCATTTCTTTGCGTGCCGTTATGTCTTCCTTTTGTGCGATAAAGTGCGTGATTTTTCCTGTTTCGTCTTTTAAGGGGAAAATGTTTGCCGATTCCCAATACAAATCGCCGTTTTTCTTTTTGTTCATAAACTCGCCGTACCATTCTTTCCCCGAAGTGATGGTGCCCCATAGCGAAACAAAAGTCTCGGGAGGTGTTTCCCCTGATTTCAGTATTCTGGGGTTTTTCCCGATAACCTCTTTAAGGCTGTAACCTGTAACTTCACAAAATTTTGGGTTCACATATTCAATGGCCCCGTCCAGGTCGGTAATTACTACGATGACCGGGCTTTGTTCCACCACCCTCGATAGTTTCCGTATTTCCAGGTCGGCTTTTTCCCTTTCGGTAATATCGCGCAAGACACCTTCAATTTCCACCGGGTTGTGTTTATTATCGAAATTGACCCTGGCCGTAAAAGAACAATGAACAAATCCCCCGTCCTTTGTTTTTAAACGGGTATTGAAATCCTTTATCTCTTTGTTTTCCAAAAACGCATTTTGGATGTTTGCCCAATCATCACCGGAATAATAGAACTGCGAAGAATGTTGCCCGATAACCTCTTTGACCGAAAAGCCAGTGATTTTTTCAACTGAAGGACTGATCTCTTTTACAATACCATCAATGGCTGATTTGAAATAGATATCAGGGAAGGCATGGTAAATGTCCCTGAATTTTTTTTCTTGTTCGATCAGTTTGTCCTGTTCTTCTTTTTGCTTGGTGATGTCCCTTGCAAAGCATAATATGGCCGGTAGCCCGTTTGGGAGCTCAATTCGTTTTTCGTGTAGTTCGGTGTAAACGATGGAACCGTTTTTATTGATGCTTTTCTTCACATGCTTTAGGATCTTGCCATTGAGTATCGCTGCTATGTTTTCTTTCACCTGCTTTATGTTTTCGGGATGGGTCAAAATGGAAACATGCTGCCCGGTCAATTCTTCAAGTTTATACCCGACCGATTTACAATAGGCTGGGTTTGCATCCATGATCACCCCATCCTGGTTTTCCATAACAATTCCCACGGGTGCCATTTGAAA
>JAJRTT010000128.1 GCA_024278155.1 Bacteroidota bacterium
AACGTTCAAAACCCGCAATGCCTTCCCAACCGTGGCTATATTAAAAAATGTCAACGACAATTTGTCCCTTGCCTCACGCATCCTGCATAAAGCTGGGTTTTGCTGGACATATTGCAACACTTTCGTAAATTTCCCCGATTGATAAAAAGCCGATTCCTGATTGGAAATAAAATAACCCGTCAGTTTTTCGTTCTTCATAAAAATTTTCTCAAAACCGATTTCCTTTGCTAACCATCTCAAGCGGACAGTATTCACCAACTCTTGTGTTTGTGGCGGGATGGGGCCAAAACGGTCAATCAAATGTTCAATGAAAATTGCCAGTTCTTCTTCAGATTCTGCCCCATCGAGGTCTTTGTAAAGGCTCAACCTTTCGGTAATATTCGTAACATAATCATCAGGGATTAGAATGGCCAAATCTGTCTCGATCTGGCAATCCCTTACAAATTCAATGGCAGCTTCTTCTTTGTAAAGTTCCTTAAAATCGGTTTCCTTCAATTCGAGTATGGCTTCATCAAGGATTTTATGGTACATCTCAAAACCAATTTCAGAAATAAAACCACTTTGTTCCCCTCCGAGGATATTCCCGGCCCCACGGATATCTAAGTCGCGCATGGCAATATTGAACCCACTGCCCAATTGCGAAAATTCCTCAATGGATTTCAGGCGTTTGCGTGCTTCCGCGGTCAGGACAGAAAGCGGTGGCGAAAGCAAATAGCAAAACGCCTTTTTGTTGGAACGCCCTACCCTGCCCCGCAATTGGTGCAAATCGCTCAAACCGTAATTCTGGGCTTCATTTATCAAGATGGTGTTTACGTTTGGGATATCAAGGCCCGATTCGATAATCGTGGTTGCAAGCAAAACATCATACTTCCCTTCGATGAATTCCATCATAACCCTCTCCAATTTAGGCCCGTCCATTTGCCCATGACCAATTGCAATGGAAACATCCGGACAAAACTTGCGGATCATATCGGCCACTTCTTCAATGTTGTTCACCCTGTTGTGGACAAAAAACACCTGACCGCCACGGTCGATTTCATAGTTGATGGCTTTGCGGATTACCTCATCACTAAACGAACGTAATTCCGTTTGAACAGGATATCGGTTTGGTGGCGGTGTGTTGATGACCGACAAATCACGGGCGCCCATCAACGAAAATTGCAATGTACGTGGGATGGGCGTTGCTGTTAGGGTAAGTGTATCCACGTTCTTTTTCAGGTGCTTGAGCTTCTCTTTCATCGAAACACCGAATTTCTGCTCTTCATCAATAACCAACAAACCCAGGTCTTTGAATTCGATGTCTTTTCCAACCAAGCGGTGCGTACCTATCAAAATATCAATTTGCCCATCCTTTAGTTTCTTCTTGATTTCCGATTGTTCCTTTGAAGTCCTGAAACGGTTGATATAATCCACTTTGCAGGGAAAGCTTTCCAGCCTGCCGGAAAAAGTCTTGAAATGTTGCAAAGCCAAGATAGTCGTAGGGACAAGCACGGCAACCTGCTTACTTTCGGCCACAGCTTTAAAAGCTGCACGGATAGCAATTTCCGTTTTCCCAAAACCCACATCGCCGCACACCAACCTGTCCATGGGCGATTCGGCCTCCATGTCCCTCTTAATGTCCTGCGTTGATTTGAATTGATCAGGTGTATCTTCATAAATAAAAGAAGCCTCCAGTTCATGTTGCAAATAGGAATCGGGCGGGAAAGAATATCCGTTCAGGGATTTCCGCTCGGCATAGAGTTTTATCAATTCCTTGGCAATATCCTTGACTTTCTTCTTTGTTTTGGCTTTTAATTTACTCCAGGCATTGGAGCCCAGCTTATTTAAAGTGGGTGCGGTTCCTTCCTTTCCAACGAACTTCGAAATCCTATGGAGGGAATGGATACTGATATACAAAAGGTCACCCCCTTTGTAGATTATCCGGATGGCTTCCTGCTCCACACCGTTGTTGTCTATTTTTTCAAGGCCATCGAACTTCCCGACACCGTGATCGATATGCGTTACATAATCGCCCGGTTGCAAATCATAAAGCTCCTTAATGGATAATGCCTGTTGGTTTGTAAATTTTTCTTTGAGGTAAAAACGGTGATATCGCTCAAAAATCTGGTGATCGGTATAGCAGGCAATTCTTTGATCACTGTCCAAAAAGCCTTCGTGAAGTGAAAAGCCCAGCGTTTCAAAACTGAATTTCTGCTCCTTCCCTTTGGAGGCATGGATATCCTCAAATATAGCATCCAGCCTCTTTAACTGATTAGGGTTATCAGAAAAGATAACATTCTTAATCCCCAGGTTTGTGTTTTTGGTAAGATCGGCAATCAGTAAATCAAAATTCTTATTGAAGGACGGTTGTGGGCTTTGATTGAAATATATTTCCTCACCAGCATTAAAAAAGTATTGTCTTCCAAATTCAATAAGGGGGAAATCCTCCACAGTTTTCAGGAATTCTTCCTTTTCGCATAAAAAATCTTCCGGGGGAAAAACACGCCCTGCTTCTGAATCATTTTCAAACAGTTGTTTTCCTTGATCAAATTCGAGGGCAATCCTGTCAGAGGTGAATTTCAAATCATCCGTCCATAATACTACATTCTCAGGCAGGAACGAAAGGAACGGGATTCTTTTCTCGACAATCGTCCTGTCCTGCACATTGGGAACAATAGTGATATGTTCCAGTTTATCCACCGATAACTGGTTTTCGGGATTAAATGAACGGATAGATTCTACCTCATCACCAAAGAATTCGATGCGGTAAGGATAGTCATTTGTAAAGGAAAATACATCCACAATACCGCCACGTAGGGAAAATTGCCCGGGTTCATAAACGAAATCAACCCGTTCGAAATCATTTTCGTTCAGTAAATCAATAATCGCATCAATGGAGGAAATTTCGGCCCGCTTCAAGCGGATGGTGTTCTTGCTCAAATAAGTTTTCCGCACTGTTTTTTCGGTGAGGGCCTCGGAATAGCTCACGATAATGCTTTTCCTTTTTGACGAAGCGATGCGTTTCAGGACTTCGGTTCGCATCAGCACATTGGTGCTATCATAGGATTCAGGATCGTAGGCCCTTTTGTAAGAAGTGGGGTAAAACAGGGTTTTCTTCTTATGGAAATTCATCCCCTTTTCACCAAAGATACTTTCGAGATCATTAAAAAAATAGGCCGCTGTTTCCTTATCGGGAAGGACGATCAAATGGTTTACCTGAAGTTGCCGGAATATGGCAGAAACAAGCAAGGGCCGCGATGCGCCCATGAGTCCCTTCAAGTGGATACGCCCTTTGGAAAGCGTATCCAGGTAATTGGTCAACAGGCCGGTTTTATTGTCCTGTTCAAATATCCTTAATAAATCTTCTGTTTTCAATGCCGGACAATAAAGGATTGGTCAAAATTAGAAAGCCTTGGGCCTAAAACCCGTTTCGTTGATAATGGATGAACTGTTCCCGGTTGCCCTTATCACATAAAGACCCAGCTTTTCGGCCATGCGGTCGCTTGAGCCATCTGCTGTTATAAAGGCCATGGCGCCATAAATTGTTTTTTCTTTGTACTCGGGCAGGAAACCTTTGGCCTTCCACAGTTTTTCATGGAACCATTCCACATCTTTCACCCTCAAGGTGGTTTTCACTTCCACGATCACTATTTCTTTGCCGTTAACGGCGATAATATCGTATTCGAAATTTTCGCCCCCACGACTCCCTTTTATGCGCTGTATCGTTTTTTCGACTTTTATCCCCCTCTTGTTCAGCACATTTACCAAATCCCCTTCCACCAACGATTCCACAAGCTTGCCCCATTGCGAGGTGAACAGTTGTTCGAGCTTGTTAAGCTTCTTGTCTGTATCCCTGAACTTCTCGGAGAGCATTTTGTCAGTTTCCTTGAACCTTTTGTCAGTTTCCTTGAACCTTTTTTCCGTTTCCTGAAATTGCTTGTTGGTTTCCTGGAACATCTGCCAAACCTGGTCAAAGCCGATCGGCCTGCCATATTGCGACAAAGGTTCGTTTACCGTTTCATTTTCCATCATTGTTTTTTTTATTGATGCAAAGGTACAAAAAACGTAGCATGAAATTTTTGGATATGTTCATTGTGTGTACGATTGCGGTTTTAAGATTTCGTACCTACGGGACTTGTGTCTATTGTTGTCTTATTTCTACAACCACGATTTCGCACCGATGGTGCTATAAAAACGAGAAGAACCGTCCTCGTGTCGCCATAGCTTTGCGAAGGCACTTCTGTTTATTTCTTTTGAAATTCCAAGGGTTCCAAAATGGCACATTTCGACAGGCTCAATGTGACAAAGGAAAAGCTCAACATTTCAACAGGCTCAATGTGACAAAGGTAAAGCTCAACATTTCGACAGGCTCAATGTGACAAAGGAAAAGCTCAACATTTCGACAGGCTCAATGTGACAAGGGAAAAGCTCAACATTTCGACAGGCTCAATGTGACCTTGGTTTTAAGATCACGGCCCGGTTCTTTTTTCCGTCAATCCTCACTTCTACCGGGGAATCAAAACGGATATGCCGCAGGAATTCATTTTCAAAAATTGCGGGTTTATTATTCAGGAATTCCAAATCATAGAAGCCATCGTTGATATAAGGGTTGATGGTGAAATACCCCACCTGAAATGAAGTGAGGTTCTGGAAAAAATGGGTTCCCTGGCTTGGATCGATACGGTAATTTTCGAGACCCGACTCCACGATTACCCGGGCAGCCGAAATTTGTGGCCATTTCACAGGAATCCCCAACCATGGATCAGCAGAGCCCCAACGACCGGGGCCCACCAGGATATAATTCTTCTTTTGAGCAAGAAACAAATCATTTATTTTACCAACTTCTTCGGCAATCCGCAAACTATGGGCAGCATCAAAAGATTCAGGTTTTATATAAACGAAATCCAAGATGTCATCCATAATCCCGTTGCCCAACGCAGATTCGGAATGGATTATCAGTTCTTCATTATTGATTTCCTTGAGGTCGATATCCATTGTTTCCTTATTGTCAACGATGGGACGGATTTGGAGCAGGTTGAAAATCCTGGGTTCCCCTTTTGGCCGGTTCAGGTTCACGGCAAATTCGATTTCCACAGGGATGCCCATTTCTTTCTGTCCGATTTTCAATGCTGAATCCAGGATTTCTGCCAGGGGGAAAGTTTTATAACGGAGGATATTCGCAAAAGTGATAATCTTTTTTCCATCATGGTTCACTCCGTCACGGATAATATTGTTGTCAAAATCGTAAGTGGATGCCAACTGTGAAAGCGATGCATCCTTTTCGGCTTCCTTCACCCGCAATTTCATAAAGTTCACGGCATCGTCAATGGCAGGTTGAAATTTTTCAGGATCAAGGTCAAGGGCATAAAATGTTTTTTGTGTTTCCCTCAAGGCCATATCCGGCGAGCTCAATTGAAGCACCTTTTCCGGGTATTTGGGAGAAAAGCGAAGCGTTGTCCCACCGTCCACAATATACTTTCCCAAACCCAGTGCAACATTGGCAATCCCATCTTCTGGTTTTTCGGGTTCAATGGGATAAAAATTTATGGACCTTGCCACACCTGAAAATGTGGGGTAAAACCGGGGACCGTGTTTCTCACCGCAAACTTCCTGCATCACGATGGCCATTTTTTCCTCATCTATCACATTCAAAGTAGCGGCCATATAGGATTTGCTATCCTTGTAAAAAGCTGAGGCGTAAACGCTTTTTATGGCCATGCTCAGCATCTCGATCATTTTTCGCTCATTGTTCTCAACGAAAGGAACCATGTACGTGGAATAAATCCCGGCAAAAGGTTGATAATGGGAATCCTCCAATAAGCTTGATGACCGTATGGCCACCGGGTTGCTGATTACAGAAATAAAAGTGTAAAGGTCTTCATGGATACGAAACGGCAAACGGGACTTCAGGAAATGGTCAAGGATTTCCTGATCGGTGTAGTCCTCCGAAAGCGAAATCCGGTACAAATCGTTTTCCTCCATGAACTCGTCAAAAATATCGGTGCACAAAACCACGGTCCGTGGAATAGTGACCACAACGTCATCATATTTATCCAGGACATCGTTCCGTTTTATCAACGAATCCAGAAAAGCCAAACCACGCGCTTTTCCGCCCAGGGACCCATCACCGATGCGCGTAAACGTGAGGTATTCATCAAAACTCTCGCGATAAAATTCGGCAATGACCCCGCGGGCCTTGCTCAAACGATAGCTTGCGATGGCATCGAACATAAACCTTCGCACGTCCTCCAAATGATCAAAATCCTTGATCCCAAAGTCACGTATCAAATCGGCCAGCGGAAACAAGGCACGGGCCCTGAACCATTTCGAGAAGTGGTTGCGGGTAATATGGTATTCCAGCGAACGGTCGGGGATCTGGTACAGGACTTCCTGAAATGCCTTGAGTGTGGAAACACGCATAATCTCCTTGCCCTTTTCGGGATCGGTGAAGATGAAATCGCCAAAAGCGAAATACCGGAAAATAAAATTGCGCAACTCAAAGGAGAGGGATTTTGAGTGTTTGTTAATAAACCCAACTTTAATCTGCTTGGCCAATTTGCCACTTTCCACATCCGACGACTGTATCAAAAGGGGCATATATTTATCATGCTTCTTTATCCTTTCGCACAGTTTTATCCCCGCATACTTGTCCATTTCGCCATGATGTTTGTACGACATATCGGTAATCACGCCCAGCATGTTCTTCTTGTACTTTTCATAAAGCTCGACGGCCTCTTCATAACTGGTGGCAAGCAAAATTTTTGGGCGGCCCCGCATCCGCAACATTTTCTGGTGCTCGTTCAGCCCCTCTTTCATGAATTTGAGCGACTGCTTGAAAATAATCTTATAGATATTGGGCAAATAGCTCGAATAAAAACGGATGGAATCCTCCACAAGGAGAATGGTCTGCACGCCCACCTCTTCCACATCGTGCTCCACGTTCATCTTATCTTCGATAAGCTTTATGATGGCCAATAATATGTCGGCGTTCCCCAACCAACTGAAAATATAATCAATGGCACTAAGGTCTTCCTGGTCCACTTTCAGCGTAACTTTCCTCGAAAACGGCGTAAGCACGACGATGGGGATTTCGGGATACTTTTTCTTCATTAATTCGGCAATTTCAAAAGTATCCAGTTCTTCACCACTGTACATGGTTATCACAAGGTCGATATTCCCCTCTTCCATTATGGTTAGCACTTCCTCCTCTGTATTGGCAAGGATTACCTGTGGAGGATAACGCAAGTTCAACGAAACATACTCATTGAAGATCTGTTCATCGATCCGGCCATCATCCTCAAGGATAAAAGCATCGTAGGCACTCGAAATCAACAGGACATGGTAAATCCTTTTCTTCATTAAATTGGTAAATGAAGTATCGGTGAAATAATATTTTTTTGTTGGCCTGAAATGCGGTTTTAACAACATGGAATTGAATTTTAATTGCCACAATATTTATTGTCATTTCCTGAAAATCCAAAAAACAACGGGATTGTATTTGGCAAGAAATTACAAATGAGAATATATAAATTACAAATAAACAGCCTTATCATTAACAATGGCTTCATTACCCTTAAACCGCTAAATTAAACTTTTTCAAAATTCGTGCCCCATAAATTTTGAATCAGTGAGGAAATTCCTTACATTTGGAAACAAAAATAAAAACATCAAGTCCAAAAAGAGGTTTAAGCACTTCCGTACATACGGGATTAGTGGAATTTAGCGTATTTGTGTTCGAGTGGCAAAAGCGAAAAAATAACCATGCCACGAATCTGCCCGCCATGGACATGAGTTTAAAGAGGCAGGCGGGAACACCAAAACACAAAACCCCACAAAAAACCATTAAGTAAAAGCTGGAATATGTATCGTTATTAACAACGCTATGACAAACTACAAAGCAGCACACCGGGGAAATTTATTCGAAAAATATTTTAACCAGATCCTCCATCAGGAAAAAACAAAACTGGTGGAAACAGGGCCTTACATTTCCATTTCGAGGGAATTTGGCTGTATGGCCAATGACATTGCTGAAAAGCTGGCAAGAGAGCTGAGCAAACGCACCAAGGGTCCAATTAAGGAGATGAAATGGAAATGGATCAACAAAAGTATTTTGGAAGAATCGTCCAAAGCCCTTGAGCTTAGCCCATCAAAAATCGAATATGTTTTTCAATCAAAAGCAAAAACGATGATGGACGAAATAGTAAGTGCAATGGCAACACGCTATTATAAAAGCGATAAAATAATCAGAAAGACAATTGTGGATGTTATCCGGGCAATTGCAAAAACGGGACATATTATCATTGTGGGAAGGGGTGGCGTGGCATTCGCCAGCGATAACCCAAGATCGCTTCACATTAAACTTGTGGCCCCAAAGGAATGGAGAGTGGAACGAATTGCCAAAAACTATAAAATGACAAAAAAAGATGCCTTGACATATATTGATGAAATTGATATGGACAGGAAATACCTTATTGATACTTTTATGGGTTATGAGACGGGTAATTCCATTTTTGATATTGTCCTAAACCGAAAGTCACTTAACGAAAAGGAAATCCTGTCAACAATCATCAATTTGCTGGAAATGAAAAAGCTGATTGGGCAATGATTCAGGTTTTCCATTGATTAAATTGCTATTGCTTTTATCATAATCCCAAAAAAACAAATGGTTCTATTTAGAATTATTCTTATCTTTGCCAAATTCTTTCTTAGCGGAAAAGGTCTTTAATTCAATTAATTTTATGTCTAACTAAAAAAAAATGAACATGAGAAAATTAGTACTTCTAAGTTTAGTCCTTTCACTTTGCGTGACTGGATTTTCACAGAAAAAACCAACAGTAACCGAAGCGCAAAGGCACATCATGCTAAAGGCGGAATACCTTCCGCCCGTTAGTGATTTCGGAATGTTTAAACCTTACGGAACAGCCCTTCCCACAGCAAAAGCCGAGGAACAAGTGGGGATGACAAAGTATGACCTCCAATCAAATTCTTCCCTCGGGAACAGGATAACCATGTTCAACGATGGTACCGTAGGCGCAGTCTGGACAGGTTCACAGGAAGACGCATGGGGCGACCGTGGCACTGGCTACAACTATTTTAACGGAGAAGACTGGGGGCCAATGCCCACAGAACGTGTCGAGTCTGACAGAACGGGTTGGCCATCTTATGCCCCACTCGGGGAAAACGGTGAAATCATCGTTGCCCACCTTTCGGGACAAAGTGTTTATACCGATGGCGGCCTTTTGATCAACACCCGTGAAACAAAGGGTGAGGGTGACTGGACAGAGGTTTACTATCCTGGCCCGGACGACTCAAAAGACATCTACTGGCCACGTGTTACAACTTCAGGACCGGACAATAACTTTGTTCATATTATTCACGTTATGAACAAACCTTACCTTGATATGGAAGATGCCTTATTGTACAGCCGTTCATCAGATGGTGGGCAAAGCTGGGACATCCAATTCGAACAGTTGGATGGCACAGGAAGCGATGACTACTCCGAAATCAGTGCCGACCGTTACACCTTTGCCGAATCAAGGGGCAGTACAGTCGCATTTGTGGTTTCCTCTCCCTGGTACACTGACTGGTTCGTTATGAAGTCGATGGACAATGGGGAAACATGGGAAAAACTCATGGTTTGGGAACACCCTTTCCCTTTCTGGGACTGGGACGCAACACTAGTTGATTCCATGTGGACAGTTGATGGCGCAGCAGATGTTGCCATTGATGCCAATGGGATGGTCCACACCGTTTCTGGCCTTACAAGGATTGCACATACCGAACCAGGGACAAGCTACAACTATTGGCCATATGCCGAAGGAATCGTTTATTGGAACGAATCAATGGGGCCTATTGAAGATCCCGATGGAGACCAAACAAATGCCCTTAACGCATGGGACGGCGTGATTGCCGAAGATGTAAACCTTGTAGGATGGGGACAAGACGTTGACGGGGATGGACAATATTTAATGGAATTGGATGCATATACCTATCGTACGATTGGTTTGCAGACCATGCCGAATATTGCTTGTTCCGAAGGCCAAATATTCATCGTTTGGGCAAGTACCACCGAAACATTTGACAATGGCACGAGCAACTTCAAACATGTCTGGACAAGAAGGTCGCCCGACAATGGGACAACATGGGGTTATTTTTACGACCTTAATTCGGACTTGATCCATATCTTCGATGAATGTGTTTACCCAACCATAGCTGGCAGTACCGATGGCAGCATACATGTGCTTTATATGTTGGACAACGATCCGGGAACAGCCCTTGACAACGACCATCCGGTAGTTGAAAACAAGATGACCTATTACACATCGTTTATCGATGACCTGTATGTGGGCGTGAACGAAAACACACAACTTATTTCCAGTGTTGATGTTTCGCAAAACTACCCCAATCCTTTCAACACGACTTCTGTTGTGAAAGTCAAACTGGAACAAAAAGCCAATTTGAGCTTGCAGGTTACCAGTTTAACCGGACAAGTTGTATATGAAATAAACGAAGGTGATGTTAATACAGGAATGCACTCAATTACCATTGATGCTTCCAACCTTACTTCTGGTGTATATTTTTATACTGTGAAAGCTGGTGAAAGCACTGTAACGAAGAAAATGATTGTTGAGTAATCACCAATTAATTATGTTTAAAATCCTGTATGTCATCGAACATGCAGGATTTTTTTTTACATTTGCGTTTCCATACTTTTCAAAATGTATTAGTTGAACTTTTAAAAAACTTAACATGAAAAAACTTTTACTCTTTTCCTTCTCGACAATCCTTGCTTTTGGCGGGTACGCTCAAAAGTATATTCCTACCCCGAAAAATTTAAGGGAAGTTGCGGTAAAAATGCAATACCAGCCTGCTCATCGGGCGAGCTCAAAATTTACCAACGAAGCCCATAATTCAAATTTTGCCAGATCCGTTGCCATCGATGAATCGGTGATTGGCATGACGCAATACGACCTCCAGACCAATGCTTCCCTTGGGAACCGTTTATGGCTTTTTGACGATGGCACCGTGGGCGGTGTTTGGACAAGGGGCATGGAAAATGCACCTGCGTTTCCCGACCGGGGAACAGGGCATAACTATTTTGATGGTGCAGCCTGGGGGGAAGGAACCGGCCCCATTGAATCGGTCCGTGCCGGATGGCCCTCCTATGCCGCTTTTGGTGAAAATGGAGAGATAACAGTTGCCCACGATTTTTCGGCAGGAAAACTGTTGTTCAACATACGGGAAACAAAAGGTACAGGCGAGTGGAACGAAAGTCTTTTTGAAGGCCCGGCCGGTGTAATGGTATCCTGGGCAAGGATGGTCACTTCAGGAACCGACCACCAAACGATCCAGAATATCTGTATCACCAACGGGGAATACGAAGGACAAACCAATGCTTTGTTGTATTCCCGTTCCACAGATGGTGGCGAATCATGGGAAATTGAAAATACAATACTTGACGGGACAGGCAGCGATTACTATTCGGGCATAACTGCTGATGACTATACCTGGGCCGAACCCCGTGCAGGTGTTATCGCTTTTGTGGTTTCCAACACCTGGACAAGCGATTGGTTTATCATGAAATCGGAAGACGAAGGGGACACCTGGGAAAAAATCATGGTTTGGGAACACCCTTACCCTTTCTACGATTGGGACGTAACCGTTTTTTCCGATACCCTTTGGGCCCCTGACGGATCGGCTGATGTAGCCATCGACAACAATGGGAAAGTCCATACGGTTTCTGGGCTGTGCAGGGTTTTGCACGAAGAAGTTGGAAACAATTACTTCCTCTATCCCTATGCCGAAGGAATTGTTTATTGGAACGAAGATATGCCCGAGTTTACCGATGACAACCCCCATCATGCCCTTAGTGTCTGGGATGATGTATTGACACCGGACATAAACCTCATTGGTTGGGGGCAAGACCTTGACAACAGCGGTGATTATTCTTTATTGGATGAAATACAATATTATCGTACCATAGGTTTGCAAACCATGCCAAATATTACCATAGGGAACGACAACCAGATATTTGTGGTCTGGGCCGGGACCACGGAAGGCTTTGATAACGGTACGGCAAATTTCAAGCACATCTGGACACGCCGTTCGCCTGACAACGGGCCTACCTGGGGTTATTTCTATGATTTGGACAGCGACCTTGTCCATATTTTTGATGAGTGCATTTATCCCGTTTTGGCAGGCAGTACGGATGAAAGCCTGCACCTGCTTTATCAACTTGATAGTGAAGTCGGGACTGCCTTGGACGATGATCACGGATACCATGACAATACAATGACATATGTGAATATTCCAATCGACCCAACCTATGTTGGTATTGAGGATATGCTAACTGAAAACCTTATGGAGGTATCACAAAACTTCCCGAACCCGTTTTCGGAAACAACGCTTATCCGGGTTGATCTTGCAAAAAAATCCACATTAAGCCTGGAGATAACGAATTTCATGGGACAAAAAGTCCGGGAGATTGATGCCGGGGCCGTGAACCAAGGCCCCTACAATTTCAGTTTAGATGCTGACAAACTTTCTCCGGGAGTATATTTCTATACAATTAAAGCCGGGGATCAAAAAACAAGTAGGAAAATGATTGTTGATTAAAGGGGTTTCAATCAGATAAGCTTATAGTTATCTGATAAAAAAATGACCGTGTTTCGACAGGCTCAACATGACCTCGACAGGCTCAACATGACCTCGACGGGCTCAACATGACCTCGACGGGCTCAACATGACCTCGACGGGCTCAACATGACCTCGACGGGCTCA
>JAJRTT010000129.1 GCA_024278155.1 Bacteroidota bacterium
GGGATAATTTGTTTTGAAGGCCCTGCTTATTGCCGAAGCCTTGACGATTTGGGGCCTTGCCCCGACTATACTTATTACCTTAATCATTGAAAAACCTATAAAACGATAATTACTGAAATCATAAATTGGCAAAGTCAAATGCTACGGGTTATGCGTTGAGACATATTTGAAAAAGGATATTTGATTGCAACGATCAATTAACATTAACGCATAACTTTACTTCTAACTTCTGAACAATTACAAAATGTATTAATTAATAATTTACTGGGCGTGTTATGAACCCGGCACATCATTATGCAAGCAAACCCTCATCGGCAAAGCTAAAATATTTATCGTCACCTATAATAATATGGTCAACAACGGGGATATCCAAATTTTTCCCGGCCCGCACCAGTTTCTTTGTAAGGTCTTCATCCGATTTACTTGGTTTGATGTTCCCCGAAGGATGGTTGTGGCACAGTATTATGGAACTGGTATTGTTTTCGAGGGCGGCCTTGAAAATCTTTTTTGCATCCACAACGGTACCTGCCAAGCCCCCTTCACTCACCAGGTAATCACGGATAATCGTATTGTTGGTGCGCAATAAAAGTATGTAAAAGGATTCATAGGACGAATCACCGATCAATGCATGAAAATATTCAAACGCATCCCTGCTGCCAGAAATTTTCTTTTTGACAATGACTTCTGCCTGTCTCCTTCTCCTTCCAAGTTCCAAAGCGGCAATAATGGAAATCGCCTTGGCTTCGCCAATACCTTTAAATTTGCAAAGCTCCTTGATGTTCATTTTCGAGAGCTCGATCAGATTTCCATCCACACTGTGCAGAATCCGTTTGGCAAGATCAACGGCCGACTCGTTGCGGCTGCCGGAACCAAGCAAAATGGCAATGAGTTCGGCGTCGCTCAATGCAACCTTTCCTTTCAAAGTCAGTTTTTCCCGTGGCCGGTCATCCTCGGCCCATGCTGTAATGGGGACGTATTCTTTTGTAGGTTCCATAAAAAGATATTTGCTTACGAAAATATAAATACTCCGGTCTCCTTATTTATTATTGCACAATGTTATTTGAACTTGACAAAATATTCTGTGCCAATTTATAAACTCTGGTCCCTAAATAATTTGGCCATCTTGTTCTTGGGTTTGAATCCAACTTGATTGCATTATCAATTGCATCTTGAACATTTTCAACAAATAAAAATGCGTTATATTTTGCTTCATTAAACCCACCTAATAGATCTGACAACATTTTTTTCGAATAAGTCTTACTTCGGCTTACTTTTGCATTTCTATATAAATCTTTTTTTACTAACTTTGATAATTTGGTACAATCAATAAAATGCAATAAAAGCCATAATTCAAAAGCTGGATTACTTACCGCCAAGAAATAACCTTTCTTTTGATGGCAAATTTGTGCAACAGATCGTATCATTTCGGCCTCCCAGGATTGATAGTCCCTGTCTATTGCCATCCATAACTCATCGTTCCCATCCAAATTATACTCACCCTTAAAGGCGTTCAATTGTCCCAAAACATTTTCAGGATTGGAGTTGTTATCCAGTTTTTCAATAACCTCAACATGAACTTTGGTCGAGTCAAAACTTTCTGCAAGCCCCTCAAAATAAATCCTTTCAGTTTTACGTCCTTCAGTAGCAACGACAATTAACTTTGCACTTCTTTTATTCTCTGGTCTTTTAAACTCCCTTTTTATCCTTCCCATTACCAATTCAAGTCTTTAGAGTTAGATAAAAAAGGAATAGCACCAAACCTACCATTAAGATAACCTTTTTTAATATCCTTATCCGCTCTTGGCTTAAACTCAAGCAATGAATAGAAACTAGAACTTCCAAATTGATTTTTCTCGACAAACCAAATTTCATCTTTTCTAAACATTTCTAAATCGAGTAAGTTTGATTCATGGGTTGTAACTATCAACTGTCCTTTTGAAAAAATTAACTGGTTTAGAAAATAATCCAATATCCCTTTGGTTAGAATTGGATGCATGCTCCTATCTATTTCATCTATCAGATAAACTGAATCTTTTTTTGCCAAATCCACTAACATAGGAATAAAATCAATCAAGCGCCGAGTACCATCTGATTCCTCATCCATATCAAAAACAACACTTTCACCATTTTTATTTAAATGGGTCGTTATCAGCTTAAATGCCTTGATATTCCCTTTTTTATCCCTCTCAAAAGCAAAACTCATTCTATCATCTTCGGAACCAATTACCGCCCTTTTCCCTTCTTCCAAACCATTAATTAAATCATCAATCAGTTCTTTGGGCAATTCCTTAATATCAGTCTCATAGTTGACTTCTGTCTTTATCAAATCAGAAACCCCAGTATTAAAATATTTTAAAAATCTTGACATGGATTCTGATAAGTCTTTATCTAAATCCAGGTGAAACTCCATACCTCGAAACCTTGTCCTTGGGAAAAACACCTTCAGTTTGTTGTCAAACCAATCATAAACCTCGTTTATTTGTGAAATATAGTTAATGTTTCTTTCTAAGCACTCTTTCAAAAAAGTTTTGTTTCCCGAAGTGCCCCTTGCAACAAATAAAGCAAATTGTTCATCGTCTTTATTCTTAAACTTAATATTTCCAAATTCAACTGTAGTTGTTGTTTTTGTCGACTTCCTTTCAAATATTCTTTTTTCTGTTCGTTTATTTATTATATACAACCACTCCTCCGAAATTATACTTTTGTTAAATTTAACTCCATAAGCATAATTGCTGTTGCCTACCTTAATCTCTATTTCAATTCTAGAATATCCTCCAATCTTTTTTCTCAATTTAAATAATTCTACAGGAATTTCCTTATTTATGGAAGTTAAGCTTTTCGTTGCCATATTTTGAATTAAAGAAACTACTTTAATCAAATTAGATTTACCGGAAGCATTTGCTCCGTATATAATACCGGTTTTTAAAACAGGAATGTCATCCCGCTTCTTAGAACGGACTATATGTTTTGATTTGGCACTACCTTTTCCAGGAATCAAGCTGAATTCAATTTCTGAATCAAAAGACAAGATATTTGAAGAAAAAACACGGATTAACATAATATACCTATTATTGTGTCGCAATATTACGATATTTTCGTCACATTACCAAATAATTGTATTGACGGAAATCAGAGGGCAAAAATTTATTGAACTGGTTTCATCAGAATATGCCGATCCAAAGAATTTACATTGCCTGTTCAATCGGCATAATCAAGAAAAAACCCGGGCCTCTATCCCATTGTCTGTCATTAACTTCGCAATAGAACCTAATTCCAATTTGGATATTTTCTCCAGCGAATTCAAGGGCGTATCCCTCTCAATGGAATAAACCATGACATATCGGGGATTTATTTCCTTCAATACTTTTATCAAAGCTTTTAATTCATCAGGGCTGGTATTGTCAAACTTAATCCCATCGTGTTCCCCTTTTATGAACAGGGTCTGGATGATTTGTCCCCCATCGAATTTCTTTATTTCGGAAATTGTCTTTTTTAAGGAAAGCCCTTTTGCCGGGATATTCATCAATGAAAATGTTTCTTCAATGGCCGTATCCAATTTCAATACATTGTTGTCAACTTTTTGCAAGGCATCAAACACTTTGGGCTTATGGAGCATGGAGGCATTTGACAAAACAGTGATTTCAGCGTCAGGGAAATAAAAGTTCCGAAGGGAAATGGTATCTTCGATGATCCCTGAAAACTTGGGGTGGACAGTTGGTTCGCCATTACCGGCAAAAGTAATGTTATCGGGCGGGTTGCCCTCTTCGGTCATTTGCCGTAACTTGATCTCCAGGCTTTGTTCAACATCGGAACGGCTGGGCAGTTTAACTCTTTCTGCCTTGTTTTTATAAGTCCAGCCACACTCGCAATAAACACAATTGAACGTACAAAACTTATAGCTTTCAGGGAGCAGGTTCACACCGAGGGAAACCCCAAAACGGCGGCTCTTCACCGGACCAAAGATTATATCGTCAAAAAGGAATGTTGCCATAGGGCAAAAATAAATATCTTAATCAAACAAATTGCATTAATTTTGGCAACAGAAACTTATGGATACCCTTGCTGAAATAAAGCTCCCGGTTCAGGCCCACCTTACAGTGTTTGAAAAGAAGTTCAGGAACTCGATGAAAAGTTCTGTCCCCCTTCTCGACATCATAACCCGCTACATCGTGAAACGAAAAGGGAAGCAAATGCGGCCCATGTTTGTTTTTTTGAGTGCCAAGCTCATGGGCGAGGTGAACGATTCAACTTTCACAGCGGCCTCCTTGATCGAATTACTGCATACGGCCACACTTGTACACGACGATGTGGTGGACGATTCGAATAAACGTAGGGGCTTCTTTTCCATCAATGCCCTTTGGAAAAACAAAGTGGCCGTATTGGTTGGCGATTACCTCCTTTCGCGCGGCCTTCTCCTCTCTTTGGACAACGAGGAATTCGGTTTGTTGAAAATTGTCTCTAATGCCACCAAGGAAATGAGCGAGGGCGAGCTGCTGCAAATCGAAAAGGCGCGCAAGTTGGACATCGAGGAAGATGTTTATTTTGAAATCATCCGTAAGAAAACGGCCTCGCTCATTGCTTCCTGTTGTGCTGCCGGGGCTTCTTCGGTAAAGGCGGAAAAGGAACAAATTGAAAAGATGCGGCGCTTCGGGGAACTTACCGGCATTGCTTTTCAAATAAAAGATGATTTGTTCGATTATGAAAAATCCAATGCAACCGGAAAACCGGCAGGCATTGATATCAAAGAGCAAAAAATGACATTGCCCCTTATCTATCTGCTGAACAATACGGGCTTCATGGAGAAAAGGAGGATCATCAACATTGTGAAAAACCATAATAACAACCCTGAAAAGGTGGCCCTTGTAATCGACAAAGTGAATAAAAGCGGTGGGATAGAATATGCCCGCGAAAAGATGAAAGATTACCACAACCGCGCTATTCAAATCCTGGACGAATTTCCCGATTCCCCTTCAAGAACTTCCCTTAAGCAGCTGGTAAGTTTTACGATTGAACGTAAGAAGTAAGTCATTAAATCCACGAATTCCACTTCTGTACGGGATAACACGGATTTTGCTTCACTAAAGCGTTATGCCATTGCGGCTTATCAGTTCATTAAATTACACTAATAAAAACCCTTGTATGCGGCTGGCAGGTTTGAAGATATATTGCAACATCATGAAAATGGACAATTTATATAGTCCACTATATAAATTGTCCATTTTATTCAATATCTTTGCTACATGATTCAAAGGAC
>JAJRTT010000130.1 GCA_024278155.1 Bacteroidota bacterium
CCCTTCCAAACCTGAAATCAATAAAGTGTTTTAACTCCAAGATCTCGCCCAAGAACATCGAAAAGTTCAAAAAGGCAAATCCCGATTGCGAAGTGATTTACTATTAATTGACGGATGACCGATGTCAGATGACAACTTGAATAGATAAAAACTATTAGGTTCATTTAAAAATACTTTAATTTTGCAATTCAAATCTGTTACATGTACAGCAACACAAAAATCAAAATCAAATGGCATCAAATCGTTTAATGGACCCCATCGGCCGCCTGATGGGCCTGCGTTATAAATCACACCCCTGGCATGGCGTCAACATCGGCAACGAAAGCCCCAAGGTTATTACTTCCTACATCGAAATGGTCCCGACCGACACCGTGAAATACGAAGTGGACAAGGAATCGGGTTATTTGAAAATTGACCGCCCCCAGAAATATTCCAATGTGGTGCCGGCACTTTACGGTTTTATCCCCCAAACCTACAGTGGGAAGAAAGTGGCTGAATATTGCATGGAAAAATCGGGAAAGAAAAACATCAAAGGCGATGGCGACCCTATTGATATTTGTGTCCTTACCGAAAAAGAGATTGCCCACGGGGATATCCTTGTAAGGGCAAAACCCATTGGAGGCTTCCGGATGATAGATGGAAATGAATCCGATGACAAAATAGTGGCCGTATTGAACAACGATGCGGTTTATATGGGGTACAACGATATTTCAGAACTTCCTTCTTTGGTAGTAGCTCGGCTGAAACACTATTTCCTGACCTATAAAGACCTTCCCGGAAACGAGCGGGACGTGGAGATTACCGATGTTTTTGGAAAGGAAGAAGCCCACGAAATCATCAACCGCTCGCTGGACGATTACCACAAAAGGTTCGAGAACCTTGATAACTTATTGTCAAGTGTGTAGCCTGATTAATTCATGAGTTATTCTGGGTAGGTCGATTTCACCCGGGAGATTTATTTCTTCTTGACATACTTCCATTCCCTATGGCAGTCGTAGCACATAAAAGTCCGTTTGAATATGGGGAAAATTACACCAAGCAAAAAATAGACGACTACCATTAAAATATCCGGGTCCCGCTTTTTGCCGATATTTTTTGATTTACAATAAGGGCAAAGCCTTTTATCCGTCAATTCATCTTCGATAATGAGTTCCGTTTTCTTTTTGATATCCGCCGGGTTAATATATCCACCCTTTGTCAAGGTTTCGATACCGTGTTCAAAATCGTTTTCGTTCACCAACAGTTTCACGCCACCGATGGCATTCGAATAAAAATTATTGACCTGTGCCGTTAGTTCATCTTGTATAATCACGTTGATTCCTTCTGCTTCAAGAAGGGTTTTTGCCATATGGGCCTCATGCGGATAGGTAAATGATATGATTGTTCTCCAGTTTCCCATAATATTTCATGCAAAGCGGTTCAAGAAAAACCAAAAATACGAAAATCCTGTGGTTTTAAACAAAGGCATTTTATTGGAAATGCAATACCTTCACTTTTACACCTTTAACAAACAAGGCTTTCGGGAACTTTAGGGTAGGGATGAGGCATGGGACAATCTGAAAAGAAATTGGAACAGCAATCTTGATGGTTTTCCAAAAATCGCCAAGACCGTATTAAGGGGATGTGTCCCTGAAACCTTTCTGAATCCCTATAGGACCTTCAGCCCTCAAACCCAATACAAAATCTAATAAATAGGGGGTACGATAAATATTTGATACCCATCTTCATGCGGATTATGACTATATTTGTGGTTTATAAATATTTTGAATCAAAATTACGAAATGATAAGGACCAATATCCAACCCCAAAAATCAAGCTTCAAACGCTTCGTTGGAAGGGCGGGTTTTATGCTTCGACACCAAAAGAACAACGTGCCAGGAAAAGCATCGACTTTATTAAAAACATGAACAGCCAATTGAACTCGATTTGCGGAATGTCCATCACGTTGAAACAAGCGGGCGTAAAGGAAGGACAACTGGAAGAAACTGCCCGAAAATCCTTGAACGATGGTGCAATGATCCTTTACCCTGAAGATATGGGTGCAAGCGAAGTCCTTTCGGTTTTAAAGAAAGCTTATTGATAAAATTTATCTCGTTCTTAGAATAGAAAACAATAGTTTTGAAAATTTGGATAGCCATGGATACGGAAAACAAAACAGATTACACAGCTTTGGTCAAGTCCCAGTTGGATTATTTCAACACAAATATCACAAAGGATTTGAATTTCAGGATTGCCAACCTAAAAAAATTCATTGCCGTGCTAAAAGCCAATGAAGACTTATTGGATGAAGCAATTTACAAGGATTTCAGGAAATCACGTTTTGAGAATTATGCAACGGAACTGTCACTCGTCTATCATGAAATAAACCTCGCCATCAAGAATTTGAAAAGCTGGAGCGGAAAAAATTGTTGGAATAGTTTAAAAGGGGTGTTCGACAAATTTCCAACTTTATTAGAGTCCTGTCCGCATGTCGCCGAAGCTATTGCGGAGGAACAAAGGGCGATATGTAAAAGCATAGGTTGCAGCAAAGCGGAAACCTATGATAAATGATTGGCGTTCAAGTAGGGCTGAAAGCCCGTCATGCTACCCTTTTTTACGGACTTACAGCCCTTATGTCAATCGATTTATTGAACATAGGGTTTCGTAAACTCCACCCTAAGCTATTACATTGAGGGGCTTTGCCCCATGTCCCACTCATCAAATGCCTAATAAAATAGTGGATGTGGAAATTTGTCGTGCACCCTTGAAAAGTCGGGTTTGGGAAAAAATCCCTTACTTTACAGTGTTGATTAATCCCGCATTAGCGGAAATAGACTATTTCTCATGAAACACTTAACAAAGCGTCATCTTATAATTTGTAATTCCTTATAAGGAGGGCGCCTGCTACATATAACAGAAAAGGCAAAAAACATGGACTACTTCAAAGAATCATTGCAAAAACACAAAGAGACAAGGGGAAAATGGGAAATACGGTCAAAATTCCCCCTTAACAATTCCGATGACCTTTCCATCGCTTACACCCCGGGGGTAGCCTTGGTTTGTGATACCATTGCCGAAAAAATGAGCATGGCCTACGATTTAACGATGAAAGGAAATACGGTGGCCATTGTTTCCGATGGTTCTGCCGTTCTGGGCCTGGGCGATATCGGGCCCATGGCAGCTATCCCGGTAATGGAAGGGAAAGCCGTTTTGTTCAAGAAATTTGCCGGGATCGATGGTGTCCCCATCGTTACCGATTCCCATTCCGTTGAAGATATTATCACAACGGTAAAAGCCATTGCGCCCACTTTTGGGGGGATAAACCTGGAAGACATCAAGGCGCCCAAATGTTTTGAAATCGAAGATGCCTTGCAGGATATCGGTATCCCTGTTTTCCATGACGACCAGCACGGAACAGCCATCGTTTTGTTGGCCGCCATGCTCAACGCCTCCAAAATAACCGGGAAGCCCCTGGAAGAAATGAAAGTGGTGATAAACGGGGCAGGTGCCGCCGGAACAGCCATCGCCCGTCTATTGAGATGTGTGGGGCATGACCCGAATGTTTGCATCCCCGTGAAAGACATTTTGGTATGCGATTCCCGTGGGATCATTTCAGCACAACGCAGCGATTTGAACCCGTATAAAAAAGGCTTGCTCAAATACAGCAACCGGGAAAATATCCCCGGTAAATTAAAAGATGCCCTCAAAGGGGCCGATTGTTTTATCGGGGTTTCAAAAGGAAACCGGATAACGGCAGCCGATGTACGGACGATGGCCAAAGACCCCATCATCCTTGCCATGGCAAACCCCGTTCCCGAAATAATGCCCGATGAAGCAAAGGCCGGAGGTGCAAGGATTATCGGAACTGGCAGAAGTGATTTCCCAAATCAGGTGAACAATGTACTTGTCTTTCCCGGGATTTTCAGGGGCGTTTTGGATGCAAAAGCCCAAAGGATAACCGAGTCGATGAAAATAGCCGCTGCCCACGCATTGGCCGATTCCGTTAAGAATCCTGACGAAGACCATATTTTGCCCAATGCCCTCGACATGAGCATTGCCCCGAAAGTTGCCGAAGCCGTTAAACAAGCTGCTGAACAGGAAGGCGTTTGTTGTAGGTAATTAATGGCCGTTCATTTACAGCTGTTCGGGATTTGCGGACCCGAACTAAATATTGAAGGGTTTGCAAGCCTGATAAGGGAATTATAAATCCCATGTTATCCTCTTTCGGATTGCATATCCGAAAGAACAGACAATACAGATTTTTTACAAAAAAACATTTATGAAACCACGAGAAACTTTTATCTTAACTGCCATCATTTCCACAATCCTTGTTTTCGCTTTGTATGCAATTTGGAAACCTGCCTTATGGATATTCGTCATTTTGGGGCCAATAATCCTCATCGGTATTTCCGATATCTTCCAAAGCAGGCATACAATCCGAAAAAATTTCCCGGTACTGGGAAGGTTCCGGTTTATGCTGGAGGCCATCCGTCCGGAGATCATGCAATATTTTGTGGAAACCGATACCGAAGGCAGGCCGTTCAACCGGATATTCCGTTCCATGGTTTATCAGCGCGCAAAGGGCGAAAACGACACCACCCCTTTTGGGACACAGATGGATGTTTACCGGACGGGCTACGAATGGATGGATCATTCCCTTTATGCTTTTGAATCCAAAAAACTGGACAGGCACCCCCGGGTAAATATCGGTGGGCCGGATTGCAAAAAACCCTATTCGGCGAGCCTGTTGAATATTTCCGCAATGAGTTTTGGGGCACTCAGCAGAAATGCGGTCATGGCCTTGAACGAAGGAGCCAGGATCGACAAATTTGCACACAATACCGGTGAAGGGGGGATCAGTCCATATCATCTTGAAAAAGGGGGCGACCTGATTTGGCAGGTGGGCACGGGATATTTTGGGTGCAGGACAGAAGATGGACGATTTTCGGAAGAAGAGTTTACTGTTAAGGCAAAACTGGAGAATGTAAAAATGATAGAAATCAAACTGTCACAAGGTGCAAAACCAGGTCATGGAGGAATTTTGCCGGGAATTAAAAACACAGAGGAAATCGCTAAAATCAGGGGAGTTGAAGCGCATACAGATGTCCATTCGCCCCCGGGGCACAGCGCATTTTCAAATCCTATGGAAATGATGGGCTTCATTAAAAAACTCAGGGACCTCTCTGGCGGCAAACCCATTGGCTTTAAATTATGCATCGGGAAGAAACAGGAATTTGTCGAACTGTGTGAAACAATGGTCAAAACCGGTATCAAGCCCGATTTCATAACCGTTGATGGAGGTGAAGGCGGAACAGGTGCGGCCCCGGTCGAATTTTCAAATTCCCTTGGGATGCCCTTACGTGACGGACTTTCATTTGCCTATGATACATTGAAGGGCTTCGATTTGAAGAAAGATATTAAGCTGGTTGCTTCCGGGAAGATCATCAGCGGATTTCATTTGGCGAGGGCCCTGGCCCTGGGCGCCGACCTATGCAACAGTGCCCGTGCGATGATGATGTCATTGGGTTGTATCCAGGCCTTGCAATGCAATAAAAACACCTGCCCCGTTGGTGTTGCCACACAAAACAAATCCCTGCTGAAGGGGCTGAACGTCGAAAACAAGGCAACCCGGGTAGCCAATTACCATCACGAAACCCTTCACAGCCTTGTTGAACTACTTGCCGCTTCGGGGATCAAAAAACCTGAAGATATCACTCGGGAACATATCAACCGGAGGGTCAATTCCCAAACCGTTATGAACTATGCCGAGATATTTCCTATAATGGAGAGGGGGAGTTTGCTCTAACGAAATACAATACAGCAAAGTTGTTAGGATTCGTAACACAAGCAAAACAATCAAAGATATTCCCGTTGTGGATTTCACCGTTGGGGATCTTAACAAGTCATGGATTTGCAGGAATCCCATAAAAACCCCCTTTATTGGAAAACCACAAATTAAAACCCAATTCCATTCAAATTCCATATTTTTGCAAAAAATGCAGAAAAAACAAACGTGGTAAAAAACAAACTAAGAAAATTTGCCGAAAACCTTACGTTCCCAAACCTGTTCCAACCAACGGTTGAAGAGGTGAGGGCAGGTTTTATGTTAAAAGGGAAATGGAGCCGGAATTTCTTCAACAACCCCCACCCTATCGTTTTGGAACTGGGTTGCGGAAAAGGGGAATACACCGTTTCCCTTGCCAAAAAACACCCGGGAAAAAATTTCATCGGGATCGATATCAAGGGCGCCCGTTTGTGGCGGGGGGCAAAAGATTCGCAGTTGGGCAATCTCTCAAATGTGGCATTTATCAAATCCTACATTGGTTTTATCGAAGAATTATTTGGCACAAATGAAGTGAGCGAAATCTGGATTACCTTTCCCGATCCGCAACCACGGATGAAACAGGTGAAAAAAAGGCTTACCTCGCCCCGGTTCCTCGATCATTATAAAAACATCATGCTGCCGGGAGGGGTTATCAACCTGAAAACCGATAATGTTGAATTGTTTGATTTTACATTGCGGGAAATTGAACGGAACAACTATGATTTAATTGAATCCACAAAAGATTTATATGCAACGGACCCCGACAGTGAGGTTGCGGAAGTACAAACCTTTTATGAGCAAATGTTTTTGAAAAAAGGGATGAAGATCAATTACCTGAAATTTCGACTTTGATTGGAAAATGATCTGTGGCCAAGGGCCCCAAACAAATATTTGATACAAAAG
>JAJRTT010000131.1 GCA_024278155.1 Bacteroidota bacterium
CAGCCGCTCCCCGATATTGTGGCCATGGAATATTATTTTGATACCGACCCCGGTTTTGGGAACGGGGAAAGTATTGCCATAACTTCCGACAGCCTTATTGATGAGGACTTTACCGCCGACCTGTCGCTTGTTGACGTGGGCTATCACAAACTATTTGTCCGCACAAAGGACGAAAACGGCAAATGGGGCCTTGTTTTCAAGCAAGATGTCTATAAGGCCGGGGAACCAACTACGGGATTGCCTTTGCCCGATATTGTCGAACTGGAATACTTTATCGATACGGAGCCCGGTTTTGGAAATGGCATAAATGTGGCCATTGCGCCCGATTCATTGATCGATGAAATGCTTCTCCCCGATATCACGGGCTTGGCCCTGGGCGAACACAATCTTTTTTATCGTGTTAAGGATGAAAACAACAGGTGGAGCCTGACCAATGTCACCCCATTCTATCTGATGGGCTTGAAAGCATTTCTCCAGGGGCCTTACGATATCCTTGCGGATATTATGGCCGTGGACTTGAACAGTTCGGGCTTGATCCCTTTGCAACAGCCCTATGGCTTAAATCCCGGTGCAAAATATTATTATCCCGGTGGTGAAAATGTGCCGGCCATTCCCAATGATGATATCGTTGATTGGGTCATCGTACAGATCAGGGATGCCTCAAATCCGGGGGCTGCAACATCGGCCAGCATTATAGAAACAAAAGCCGTGTTCATGTTGAAAGACGGGAGCATTGTTGGTTTGGACGGGGTTTCGCCCGTTGCGTTCACCTCTACTGTTGACAATGATATTTATGTAGTTGTATTCCACAGGAACCACCTCGGGATCATGAATTCCAGCGGTGTCCCCCGGACAGGTGCAGAAGCTTATACGTATGATTTCAGCACGGACGAAACCCGGGTTTACGGAGGGGCTTCCGGATATAAATTATTGGAGAGCGGTGTTTGGGGCATGGTTGCGGCCGATGGCAACGGCAACGGTATTGTGGAAAACACGGACGAAACCGCTGTATGGAAAACAAGCCTCGGCCAGGCAGGTTACGACAATGGTGACTTTAACCTGAACGGAGTGGTCCAGAACACGGACGAAACCAATTATTGGAAGCCCAACTTGAATTCCGGTGGTCAGGTCCCCGGGAAATCATCCTCGGGCAAAGCCTATAAAAGCCAGGTGCCGGAATAAAAAACCAAACCTTTCAGGTTGGGACCAGCCAGGTGAGCTGGCAACCTGAAAGGTTGACACAGGCCGGGGGAAAACAACAGATAGCGGCAACTGGGGCCAGCAGGCAACCGGAATTATTGGCGGCAGCGGTCAGGGATCCGATAAAACAAGAACCAATGGGGCTTTTCCCCAAAGGGGAGAGCGAGAGGAGTTTGTGAGCGGTAAAATGTGGCCCTTTGTTTATAAGTTGGGTTTTTGCCGTTAATTAATTGTTAAGAAACTCTTTTTTGTCTCTCCTTTTTCTTAACCTAAAAGTAAGCTTTCCTTAAACTTCCCTTCTCTTTGTATTTCTTCTTTTGCACAATCAAATTATGAAGATTGTTTTTAACTTAAAATTGTAAAAAGATGAAAAAAGTGGATTTAAGGATTTTGGTGGCATTATTTGCCATATTTGTATTTGGAGTGACCTCATGCAGTAAAACCGATGATCAGGAACCAGGGAAGAAAACAGGTGATAATACGATTGTCGATAATGGAAACGGTACCGGAACCACAACCTGGAAATCAGGGGAAACCTATTTTCTTGAGGGTTTTGTTTTTGTGAACGAAGGACAGACACTTACCATCGAACCGGGTTGTGTCATAAAAGGAAAAGCCGGGCAAGGTGAAAATGCCAGTGCCTTGATCGTTGCAAGGGGCGGGAAGATCATGGCGGAAGGGACTGCCGATAGCCCGATTGTTTTCACTGCCGAGGCTGATGACCTGAATGGTTCTGTCAGTATCACCGACAGAGGACTTTGGGGTGGACTGATTATCCTGGGAAATGCCGGGTTGAATTCAACACCGGGCGAATCGCAAATAGAAGGTATTCCAACCAGCGAACCAAGGGGAAGGTATGGAGGTAATAACGATGACGATAATTCGGGCATTGTTAAATATGTTTCCATCCGCCATGGTGGGACCGATATTGGGGATGGGAACGAAATCAATGGCCTGACATTGGGTGCAGTTGGCAGCGGAACTGAAATTGATTTTGTGGAAGTAATCGCCAACAAAGACGATGGTATCGAGTTTTTTGGTGGCACAGCGCAGTTAAAGCATGTCCTTGTGGCTTACGTGGGCGATGATTGTTTTGATTACGATGAGGGGTTCCGGGGAAAGGGACAGTTTTGGTGTGCAATCCAGGATTCCAACGAAGGCGACCGATGTGGAGAACATGATGGTGGGACCGATCCTGAAACGGGCACTCCCTTTGCTATTCCAACTATTTACAATGCGACCTATTTTGGGCGAGGAGCGGATGCCGGAAAACGCACGATCACTTTTCGGGATAATGCGGGCGGGCATTACCTCAATTCGATTTTTGCCAATCAGTCGAAAGGGATAGATATTGAAAACCTTGCCGATGCCCAGGACAGCTATAAGCAATTTGCCGATGGGAACCTGAGCCTTGAGGGCAATGTTTTTTGGGACGTGGCCGATGGAACGGCAGAAGGGATATTTAAAGTTTCCGGTTCCGGTTCTGATGTTGTTGACTCAACACTTGCTCTCCAGGCGTTTGCCACTTATTTTGAAACTGCAAACAATGTGGTGGCAAACCCGGGTATTTCAAAAAACAACCCGGTCCCTTCCAATCCTCAAACCGATAACCTTGCTTCTTATAACAATAACTGGTTTGATGCAGTAACCTATAAAGGTGCCTTTGGTGCCGAAAACTGGGCCGCTGGATGGACGAAGTATTTTTCGGAATAAAAACCCCGGGCACAGCCTTGAGCCCAGCCTTGAAGGGCTGGAAAACCCAGGAACTCAGTAAAGTAAATCAGACTGGAATTCATCAAAAATAAAACAATGGGCATTGTCAAGAATAGGCTTCCACAATTATTTACCCGGAAATATAAGTTTCACAATCATTTATGGCTGGGAAAAGTGCCGAACCCACAAATACGTCCAGGATTAATAAGAATCCTTCTCCTGCAATCCCTCCTCCTGTTTTCTTTCAGGGCAGTTTCCCAAACCGGGACTTTAAGGGGAAGGATAACCGATGCCGAAACCGGGGAAGAGTTGATTGGGGCAGCAGTATTGATTGAAGGGACTATCACAGGTGCATCGGCTGATTTGGATGGGGATTATTCCATCTCCGATATCCCCGCCGGGGAAATAAATATCCGTTGTACTTATATTTCTTACGAATCTCAAACCATTACAGGGGTCGAAATAAAGCCCGATGGCATTGTGGTTCTAGATATTAAGTTAAAATCTGTTTCTGTGGGTTTGGAAGAGGTTGTGGTTTCTGCCAAAGCTGTCCGAAATACGGAATCGGCCATCCTTAACATGCAGAAAAAATCCGCTTCTGTGATGGATGGTATTTCTGCCCAACAAATCAGAAAGAGCGGGGATTCGGATGCAGCCGGGGCAGTTGGCCGGATAACGGGCGTATCGGTGGAAGGGGGAAAGTATGTATATGTGCGCGGCCTTGGTGATAGGTACAGCAAAACCACTTTGAACGGAGCCGAAATACCCGGCCTTGACCCGGAGCGGAACACGGTCCAGATGGACATATTCCCAACCAATGCAATCGAAAGCATGATTGTTCATAAAAGTTTCTCCGCAAACCTGAATACATTTACGGGTGGCCTGATCGATATTGTCACAAAGGATTTCCCCGAGGAATTCAACCTTCATTTTTCAGCATCCTATGAATTCAATACACAATCTTCCCTGAACGATAACTTCCTGACCTATGATGGCGGGAAAAACGACTGGATCGGCTTTGATGATGGTACACGTGATTTTCCGGTACAGCCCGAAAATATCCCACTCTACCCCACGGACAGGGATGCCATTGACGGAACCACCCGGAAGTTCAACAAAATCATGGAACCCAATAAGAAACGCTCATTCCTGAACCAGAATTACAGCCTTTCAGTTGGTAATCAAACCAAATTGTTTGGAAAGGCATTTGGCTATACCATCGGTGTCAATTATAAAAACGAAGAAAAGTACTACAACGATGGCGAGCGGGGCAT
Source organism: Bacteroidota bacterium (assembly GCA_024278155.1). Classification (GTDB taxonomy): domain Bacteria; phylum Bacteroidota; class Bacteroidia; order Bacteroidales; family JAADJA01; genus JAADJA01. The sequence goes on from JAJRTT010000131.1 coordinate 4,188, forward strand.
TTATAAACTCACCGATGCAAATGCGGGGGTTTTGAACACAGAACAAAAGTACAATGAAACCGCAGGCATATATGAGTCTTTGTTCGGAAGCCTTGTAAGTGTGAACTATAAATTGAATAACAGCAATAAGTTGGGCTATGTGCTGATGTACAATCATTCGGGGATTAAGAATGCCTTTGATTATTATGGTGAAAAGCCGGAAGATGAAATTGGGATGTTCATCCAAAGCCGGGAATTGGGTTTTAAGGAACGATCCATCCTGGCCAACCAATTAAAAGGGGAGCATTTTTTTGAGCAAATGGGAAAACTGAGAATTAACTGGATTGTTTCTTACACCAAATCCAAACAGGTAGAACCCGATCTCCGCTTTTTCACAAATAGCTATTATCCCGATGCCGTTGGGGATGCGCAGTACGAGATCAACCCATCCAAGTATAAAGTCCCTTCCCGCTTCAACAGGGCGATGGACGAAATAAACCTGGACAATAAAATCCATTTCGAGCTCCCGTTTACCCTTCTTGGGAGTGCTTCTAAATTCAAGTTTGGTGCTGCATATGTTTATAAGGACAGGGGGTTTTCGGAACAAAAAATAGATTACCTGGCACAGGTGCAGTATTATAACGGGAGTGTTTCTGATTATCTGGATGATAGTAATATTGGGCAAGACAACCCTTTATACGATCCGGTTTCGCGTCGGAATTATGGATTGTATGTCCAAAATGCCACCGATATCCGAAATTCTTATACGGGTACGCAATCGGTTCTGGGAGCTTATGCAATGGTGGATATGCCGTTGACCGAAAAATTCCGGATGGAATTGGGATTGCGCTATGAAGCGAACAAAATGGAAAGTGCCAGCAAGAAAAAAAACCATAAAAAAGGGGAGTTGGACGACAAGGATTTTTTGCCGGCCATTAACCTCACGTTGACGGTCGTGAAAAACATGAACATCCGCCTTGCCTACACACGGACACTTTCAAGGCCCACTTTTCGCGAGGTCGCACCTTTCGCATCCTACAGTCCCGTTGCCCCGACTATTGTCGGAAACCCCGATTTGAAGAGGGCCTTGATCGATAATATCGATTTAAAATGGGAATATTTTATGAAACCTGGCGAGGTGGTTTCTTTTGGCTTGTTTTATAAAAACTTTACCGATCCCATCGAGATGGTGGACAACCCAGTGGCGGTCAACCCTGAAATTTCTTTTCAGAATGTGTCGCAGGCAATCAATTATGGCCTTGAAACCGAATTCAGGAAATCCCTTGATTTTATAAACCCCCTCCGAAATATGTACCTTGGGATAAATTTTGCCTACATCCGGTCCGAAGTTTCCATTGACCCGGAGGAACTGGAATTGATAAGGGCATTGGTCCCCGGTCATCCAGATACACGGCCGCTTTTCGGGCAGGCCCCGTACATCGTGAACGGGATTTTGGGTTTTGACAGTAAAAAAACCGGGCTTTTGGCCAGTATGGTTTTCAATATGACCGGTGAGCGTATTTCATTGGTGACCAAAGGTGGGACGCCCGATGTGTTCCAGCAGCCCGTTCCCGTCCTGGATTTGAATATCCGGAAAAATTTGAACAAACACTTTACACTTTCACTGAAAGCGAAAAACCTGTTGAACGCTTTGAACCAGCAAGCTTATACGTACAAAGGCATCAAATATTCTTACTATGGATATTCGATGGGAAGGGTCTTCGGTATCGGGGTTTCGTATAGGTTCAGGTAAGTTTTAGAAAAGTATTAAATTCGTAAAAATTTCCAATCTAACAATTATGAAAAGGTACAGATCATTTTTCACCCTGTTTTTACTCGTCATATTTGCCTTTTCCGGTTTTTCACAAGAGTTGGAATACCGGGATGGCCATTACTATAAAAAGGACATGCTTTATTCGGGAAAGAACATCGAGTATTTCGAAAACGGAAACACGAAAATCGAGAGGAACATTAAAAACGGACATGAGGACGGACTGGTCATAACCTATTTCGAAACCGGGAAGAAGCCGGAACAGCGCTCATACCTCGAAGGGAAGAAAGATGGGTTGTGGATTACCTGGGACGAAAAAGGCGCAAAGTTGGGGGAAGCCCGCTATAAGGACGATTTAAAGGATGGCGAATGGTTTATCTGGAACTCGGATGGCGTGTTGCTATACGAAATGCACTATACCGGGGGCAAAAAATCAGGTGTTTGGAAAATGTACAACGAAAAAGGGGAACTGGCCCAGGAACGCTCCTATGATAATGAGTAGCTTTCCGTAAGTCTTGGTAGGGGGCCACATAAAAAAAGCCACGCATTTGCACGGCTTTTTTTTTAATTAAATTTTAAAAAAATGAAAAGTTAAAAGTTTGGTTGGATAATTACCATCGAAGCGTCTTTTTCGCTTTTGATGGTCTCTATGTTTCTATGGTGCGATCCATTCAACAAGAATGAACTTGGATGATCTTCAAGGTTGATTACCCAATTGAAGTTGTTTTCTTTATCGGGCAATACGAAATAAAAGTCATTACAGTCCAAAGTGGATATTTCGCTTGCATTGTTCAAAAATTCAGTCATATTTTCAGATTTTAATATTCTCGATTGAATGTTGAAATATGACTTTCAATTATTGTGCAAATATATAAGTGATTGGTTCCCAGGTGTGGGTTGAGATAGTGTTTTCCCATATCGGGAATATCCTTTTGCCAATGGGAGGGAAGTGGTAAACCATGGTCTTTGGAAAATATGGGTTTCCGGGCCGGGGCTTACCAATCCTTATCGGAATAATACGCTTTCCAGACAGGTGCCGTTCCTTTTTTGACCCTTTCTGTTTCTTCTTCCGTCAAACGTTTTTTCCAGGTGTGTATGTTCTTTTTGGAATCCCTCTTTAAATGCCCGGCCTTGCTTGCAGAAGAAGATTCCATAATTTTGTTTTCTACGTCTTTCCCAAAGTGCAAATCAAGTTTCTCATATATTTTCCTGTATTCGCCTACTGGGTCAAGTGAAAGGTCTTCATGTTTAATGATGATCCAATCGGGATGGTTCTTCCGATATTGATCGAGAATATAATAATCTATGTTCCAAAGCAATATCCCTTGTTCGATAATGTCGGGTGGGGTTTTAACAAACTTTTCGATATCCGCCGCAAAGGGGCCCAGTTTTTCCATCAGGTCTTTTTGTTCCAAAAAATGATCGAAGGAGTGTGTCCAGTTTTTTACTTTCAAACTGGCAACAAATGCTGCCGGGTGCCTGATGAGCGCAACCACATCGCAATTGAATTTTTGGGCAAGCCAATCTGACGACATAAGTGCCAGTGGGTCTTTTATCAAAGGGCGTTTGGTGGCCCGCATGTAAATGTCCCTGAAAAAACGAAAAACATCCCGGGGGCCGTCAATTACCTTGAAATCCTTGATTATCCCCGCTCCCGAAAACGAAATTATTTCGTTCATAAAATCATAAACAAGCTGTTGTTTTTCTTCAGGAGAATCCAAAGAAACATATTCGTACCAATACTTTAAAGGGGAAATCCTTTTTTCGTCAATGTTAAATGGTTCGTGGATATAACGGGTGTTTTTATCCAGGCAAAGCATTTGTCCCACCCAGGTCGTCCCTGAACGATGGGCTCCGGTTACGAGGATCGGTTTTTTGTTTTTCGACATAAATTTTTAGTTACTTGTTCAAAGAATTCAAGTTGTGAAATTAAGTTTAAAGGTTTGCCCTTAATGTTTCTTTTAACAAGAAATTCATGAAATAGTTCTGTTTTTTTAATCATTTCCCGTTAAACATTAATTGCTTAAGCTTGTTAGAAATGTTTTGAAGCCTTAGTTTCTCCTATATTTGCCCGATGGAAACCAGAAAAAAAGAGTTTGCCAATAAGTTTTACCTGATTTTAAACGCGGTATTTATCGCTTCCCTTGTTACAAGTAACCTGATTTTCCAGAAGTTTTTCCAGTGGGATGCTTTCAATGTTTACTTTTTTCAATTATCTGTGGGGATTATTCCATATCCCGTAACTTTTTTGGTAACGGACATTGTTTCTGAAATCTATGGTAAGAAGAAAGCCAACCGTGTGGTTTTGGGCGGATTGTTCGCCAGTATTTTCACCTTGCTAATTGTCCTTGTGGCCGATTATTCCCTGGCAACGGAATGGTCACCGGTTTCCGACAGTGCATTCCATCATGTGTTTGGTGTGACCTTTATCGGTGTTGGGGCATCAATGGCAGCTTACCTTATCGCCCAATTGATTGATGTGCAATTGTTCCATTTCTGGAAGGGTTTCACAAAAGGGAAACATCTTTGGCTAAGGAACAATGCTTCCACTTTTACTTCCCAATTTGTTGATACATTGGTGATTTTGCTATTGCTTTGTGGTTTTGGGATTATCGAATGGGAACTGTTTGGTGTATTGTTGCTCAACGGCTATCTGTTTAAAATGCTGATTGCCCTTTTCGATACCCCGATTATTTACTTTGTCGTGTGGCGTTTCCGGAAATATTTCGATTTGAAGAAGCCTGGCGAGGAACTCCATGTTGAAATGTAGGGCTTTGACAAGCAATACTAAAAATGAACATCGAGTTGGAGCCTGTACATCAGGCCGTCGTTTTCGTTGCCCACCGCTAAATAGCTGATGTCGGACTGGACTTTAAGCTTATGTCCCGAAATGTATTTTGAAACCCCAAGGGTATATTGATCCTGGGTATCGATTCCCGTTATGGTTTCATCGAGGTGGACAACAGTATATCTCGCTGATATTTCCCAACTCCTTTGGAAGAGGTACCCGCCCTGAACATTTATGGCATCGCCCACCATGACTACATCCCCTGTTTTTGAACCGTCACTATTTACTGCAATTGGGTCATCGGCCACCCTGCTTGCATATTCTGCCATGAATGAGGCCCCGCGGTATTTGACCATTGCATCCAGGAAGATCGTTGAAATATTGGTATTGTAAAAACCACTACTGTCGGTAATCATATATTTCCCCATGTTGCTCCTAGTCTTCACCGCATCGCTGTTATAGTCATATGTTGCCCCGATTGCCAGCTTTGGCGAATCTTCCCTTTTCAAATCGCTTCCTTTGTAATCGCCCTTGCCTGTAAAGTTTCCAAAAGGCAGTACTTCTAGCCTGCCGGTATATTGGTAGCCCCCTAAGTTCCCAACGGTAATGTTCCTCCCTTCACCTTGTGCAAACGAAAATATTTCCCTTATCACGAAACTGTTGCCGATTTTATCATGGTGCCTCAACTGGATACCAATATCCCTGTCGATGTTGAACCATTTGTTCAATATCGACCTATCCACCATTTGTAAATTGGCCGAAGAAATCACTCTTTCCCTGTTACCGGGCAATTTTGTCTGTCCGGCCCAAAGTTCAAAATTTTCATAGAAATTCCATTTTACAACAGCATCGAGGATAATCCGAGGGGTCAGGTTGTTAAAAACGGAAGCCCCGGCTATGTCGCGGTTGGAAAGGCCCAACTCCAATTTGTATTTTAGCTTTGGCGAAAAAGCAAAGCCACTGAATTTTAGCCTTGCCCTGCGGACCAAGAAATTGGATTGGGTCTTTTCATAATTGCTGCCATTATAACCCTTCCTGAAAACCGAGAGCAATTGTATGCGGGGCGCAAACTTAACGCTCCATGAACTGTCTTTGGCCACAACGTTCAACATGCCATTTCCAAATTCCGTATTCGTGACTTCTTGCGAAATACCGATAAACCAGAAAAACAGAAGCAGTATAAGTAAGGCTTTTTTTAAAATCACAATGAATCGTATTGCATGATTAAAGAATATCAACACGGCGGATTTGCCATATTGCTTTTTTCTTGGTGCAAATGTAGTTTTTTTAGGGAAAAAACCACTTTTCGATAAAAAGAATTTTATTCAGGCATTACCTGTACTGCCCCTTAAAGTTTTGTTTACAGTAAATACATGACACAGAGCAAGCCCACAACGCCAAGGACAATCGCATAAGGGAAAGCCATTTTTACCATTTTCCCATACGATAAATTGATCAGGGGCGCCAAGGACGAAGTAAGCAAAAACAGGAATGCCGCTTGTCCGTTTGGGGTTGCCACACTTGGTAGGTTGGTCCCGGTATTGATTGCAATGGCCAACTTTTCGAACTGTTCGCGCGATAGTTCACCGGTATCGAAAGCAGCCTCTATTTCGTTGATGTAAACCGTTGCCACAAAAACATTGTCGCTAATGGCAGAAAGCACACCGTTTGCGATGTAAAACATGGTGGGCTGTGCGGATGCATCCATCGACAATGCCCATTCAATAACCGGTTTGAACAAATGCTGGTCGTGGATCATGGCCACGATCACAAAAAAGACCACCAGTAAAGCGGTAAACGGCAGTGCTTCTTCAAAGGCAGGCCCTATGTGGTGTTCATCGGTGATGCCCATGAATGCCGTTTGGAATATGATAAGTGCCAGGCCGATAAACCCTACCGGGGCAAGGTGCAATGCAAGGCCGATAATCAACAAGGCCATGGCAACAGCTTGAACAACGATCTGTTGTTTTTCTTTCTTGCTTCGCTTTTCATCTTCTACGAGCGTGTAGTTCTTGATGATCTTGTACGCAACTTCGGGCAGCTTCGCCCCGAAACCGAACAGCTTGAATTTTTCGAGCAAAACGGTTGTGGCCAAGCCTGCAAAGAAAACAGGTATGGTAATTACATCCATTTGTTTGAAAAACTCGATGAAATCCCATCCCATTTTCTCGCCAATCAACAGGTTTTGGGGTTCGCCAACCAATGTCATTACACCTCCGAGTGCTGTCCCGACAACACCGTGCATTATCAGGCTACGCAAAAAACTCCTGAATTGCTCCAGGGTTTCTCCGCTCAACTGGCTCCTGTCGAAATCGCCATTGTCGCTCAAGCCAAGGTCGCTCGAATGGATTTTGTGGTAAACGCCATAAAACCCAACGGCAACACTTATTAAAACCGCAGTAACCGTCAGGGCATCAAGGAATGCCGAAAGAACCGCAGAGAGGACAACGAATAGAAGCGACAAGGCCATCTTCGATTTTACACGGATGAAAATTTTGCTGAAGATAAACATCAACAATGGTTTCATGAAGAATATGGCGGCCACCATAAACATCAGGAGCAACAATACTTCCAGGTTCTGCTCTACCTCGTGATAGGCATTTGCCGAGCTTGTAAGGTTCAACGCCAATATTTGTATGGCCAGCAACCCGCCTGAAATCAAAGGATAGCATTTGAGCGCCATGGCCAGGGTGAAAATAAACTCCGCAATAAAGATCCAGGCGGTTATCGTTGGCCCCAAAGTGAAATAGGATACAATGTTGAACAGCAGTAAGCCTATGATCGTGAATTTGTACCATTGGGGACTATGCCCTAAAAAAAGTTTGTTCATATTTTTGTCTTTTAATTACTTTTCCTAAAATCTATGTTTAAAAATAAAGCGAACTGCAAATACCATTTTGCTGAATCGGCCAATTGCTGGTGCAAAACACCGATTTGCACACTTGATGCTTTGCTGTGTTGGTAACCCAACGCACCGTACAACCTGTTCCTGTCGAAAAAATCTTTTTTGGTGTTCAGGAAAATTTCATCATAAAGCCCAAGGAACAAACTGCCTTTTTCTATTTTTGGCTTATTGAGAGGGACAAACAGCATTAAACGGTAGCGTAAACGGTTTTTGTAATTATTGTTTACCCATCGCTGTTCGGTACGGTAACGGTGTTCGAGCTTTATGCGTCCGATGGGGTTGGTCAGGATAAATTGCTGCCATATCCGGTGTTCAATGGATTCCGGGGCTATTTGTTCCGATCCGAAATCGTATGAGGGGACATAGGCATATCCTGCCGTTGCGAAGGCTTTTCCTGAAAAGTGATAATTCAAACCCGTCCGCAACAACAACTGTTCGATGTTGTTCGGGGCCAGGGTGTGGTTCCGGTATTGTACTTCTGTGTGGATACTGAACTTGTCACTTATCTTGTTCATCCCAAAATACATTATCCAGTTGCCCGTTTCACCTTGCTGTGCAAGGACTGAAACGGGCATTGTGAACAAAAACAGTAGGATGAAGGTCTTGATGGGGGAAATTGTCGCTCCCATTGTCATGACCCTAAAAGTTTATCGATGGAAGACCCGTTCTCCACATTGTCCTTGATCCAGGCAAGGCAGTCGTTAAAACTGTCGAAGACTTGTTCCTTTGGGATCAGGTCGGGGATAATGTCGATGCGCTCGAGCATATAAAGGGGTTGTTTGAAAATCTTCACCAACAACACTTTTTTCCCTTGCTTTACCAAATCGACCAAGACATCTTCCATTGCATATAGCCCGGACTGGTCAATGTACGGCATTTTCCCCATTCGGATGATAACCGTTGACGCATTGTCGGGTATTTGCTTTACAAGTTGCTGGAAATAACTTGTGGAACCAAAGAACAAAGGCCCCCTGATATGCTTGATGAAAACCTTTTCCTTGAATTTTTCCTGGATGCTGATTTCATCGGGCCAGGCTTTAGACCTGTCGAAAGATTCAATGCTGGAAAGTTCGGCGGTCATGTCACCGATTTTCTTCATGAACATCAACGATGCGAAAATAAGGCCGACACCAACGGCATATACCAGGTTCCATACCGAAGACAATACCAAGACGGTGAGCATGATGATTACTTCCGTGCGCGGCATATATGGGATTGCTTTCAGACCTTTAAAGTCCATAACGCCGATACCAACAGTGATAAGTATGCCGGCAAGTACGGCGGCCGGGATCTTTGATGCCACGGGCCCCAGGGCCAATAGAATAACGAGCAACAATACACCGGCCATCATTCCCGAAAGCTTGGTCTTTCCCCCTGCGTTTATGTTGACAACAGTCCGGATAGTAGCGCCTGCTCCCGGGATGCCACCGAAAATAGCGGCAATACTGTTTCCGATCCCTTGTCCGATCAACTCTTTGTTGGGCTTGTGTTTTGTTTTGGTCATATTATCGGCAACCACCGAAGTGAGCAATGAATCAATGGCCCCTAGCAATGCCAGGGTCAAGGCCGTGAAAATATAGGGCGAAATACCCGCAAGGCTGAAACCTGATAAAATTTCAAAATTGGGGATTGGCAATCCACTTGGTATCTCTTCGATGGGCCGGTAATCAAGGCCAAACCCAATGGCAACCCCCGACATGGCGAGAAGTGCCACCAATGTGCTGGGGATAGCTTTGGTGATCCGCTTGAAACCATAGATTATGACGATAGTCCCCAGGGCCAGAAGTAGTTCCAGCCAATTGATGTTTTGCAGGGCCCGTGGCAAAACCTTTATGGAACCAAGTACCCCGGATGCTTCCGAAGCGGCCAGGCTTTGCGATTCTTTGAGTATCTGGGCATCGGTGATTCTTTCGGCCTGCACAATGGTTTCCTTGAAATCCTCCAAAACCAGGATGCCTTCCCCGGCTTCTTCCTTCAGGATATTGTCCAGGATTACTTCTTCGGCGTAAGGCTTGAACTGGTTCACGAATTCCACGTCCTCTTTTGGGTAATAACCTACTGAGGGAAGTATTTGCGTAATCAGTATAATCACCCCGATTGCGGTCATAAACCCCGAAACAACGGGGTAGGGGATGTACCTTATGTACTTTCCCAAACCGATGAGGCCCAGGACGATCTGCATTAGACCTGCCAATAAAAACACGATAAGGATGGCGGGCAAGGCATTGTTGATGTCACCGTCGAAGGTAGCAACTATCCCGGCGATTACAACCATGCTCACCGCCGTCATTGGGGCTGTGGGCCCCGAAATCTGGGTGTTCGTGCCACCAAACAATGCAGCAAAAAAGCTGATGAAAATGGCGCCGTACAACCCGGCACTTGGCCCCAGGCCCGAGCTTACACCAAAGGCAAGTGCCAATGGCAAGGCCACTATCCCGGCAGTTATGCCACCAAACATATCCCCTTTGAAATGGGAAAAATCAAAACCAAATATTTTTTTCATTATTTTATGTTATTTATGTTCATGTTTTATTTTAGGAACTCAACTTTGCCGCTCTCCACATGGTAAAGGGCTTTCACCATCTCGATTTTACCGGCCATGTACATTTCGTGGAGCACCGGGCTTTTGCTGTGGATATCGTCAATTGTAAGTTCGATATTGTTGGTGGCCACCCTGTTCACAAAGCCCGTGTTTGACGAAGCCCTGCTTTCCCCAGGTGCGGTTTTGGTCAGGTTTACGGCCGGCATTAGCTTGTTGAGGAGTTGGGTCAGATTTCCTGTCCGTACCGAATCACAGGCGCCTTTTACGGCCCCACAAGATGTGTGGCCCATTACCACTATTAGTTTGGTGCCGGCAAATTTGCAGGCATATTCCATGCTCCCGAGGATATCCTCGTTTACAAAGTTGCCCGCAATGCGCACGCTGAATATATCGCCTATCCCCTGGTCGAAAACGATTTCGGCCGGTACGCGGGAATCAATGCAACTCAGAACAATGGCAAATGGGTATTGGCCCGTGGAAGTCTCCGCCACTTGTTTGTTGAGTTCCCTTGGCAAGGGTGCATTGGCCAAAAACCGTTCGTTGCCTTTTTGAAGCATTTCAAGGGCTGTTTTTGGTGTTATCTTGTTTTGGGATTCTTTTGTTTGGGCGTTAATGTTATTTGATAAAACTGAATTTTTCATTTTGTTAAGTTTTAATGTGATGACCTTATGCCTCTGTGCAATTATTTAATGTTGGGCGAAGGGTCGATTGTTTTTAAGGTTTTGCCCAAATGGTTTTTTAGGTTGGATTTGATATCGCCTTGGGATGAACAATCCGTAAACCTTTTGGGTAAACATATTTAATTGTTGAAAATGTGGTAGTCCGAATTGCATTGCCAATACTGTTTTTCCACTATCGTGTTTTAACACGAAAACCTTAATGAAACCTTTGGAAATAGGAGGTTCCCTTTAAGAAAAGAATACTGTACAGCTTAATTTTACGGCTGCTTTTCAGGAAAGGGGAAATATAGGTTCCGGTGGTGGTGTTGTGACTTCAGGGGCGTGCATCGACAAGAAACTGTCGTACAAGGAAAACTTTGTTGGGAGTTTGAGTGTGCCAAATACGGGCACGAACAACCTCATCTTGAATTTCTCGTCCAGTTCTTTCCCGATATCTTCTTCGGCAAAGTTGATGTTTTCCGTGCTGTTAAGTTCGATGGGTTCAAGCTGGGTTTCGTCCATCCAATCGGAATATGGGCCTGCATTGGCCCAAATTTGGCTCACGAGCAACAAATAGACGATACTGGTCAGGAAAAGCCGATATGAAGGGATGTTTTTCAATTTTATTTTTACAATCGTTTTTAATGAGGCGCAAAATTACTTTTTAATATCTTGGCCCGGATAATTTTTAGAAAAATTAACATACTAAACAGCGTAAAGCCGAACATGTTCATTTCGGCTCTATGTTATTGTTGGTTTCCTTGACCTGGAACTGGAACTGGCCTATTTGGAGGATTGCATTTTTATTTCAACCTTTTGGTTTTCATTCCTTAACGAAAGGTTTTCAACCAGGCTTTTATTGTATGAAACATACGAGGCGATAATGTTGTATATGCCGGGTGCCAGGTTCTTGACCGTGTAATTCCCGTCAAAGTCGGTATAGGTTTTAATATTGGCCCCTTCTATCGAGATTTCAACACCGGCCAAGGTTTCACCGGAAACCATATCCTGGACTGTCCCTGAAATACTCATGGTTTCAACAGAAGCGGGCTCAGGGGATTTTACGGTTTTTGTTTTGTTGCCTTCGTTGTCTGCATATGAACCGAAGGCAATGATCAGGGCGAAAATGACTGAAAATGCTTTTTTCATGGTTTCTGTTTTTTATGTCGCAAAAATAGAAGCACATTATTAAGTCATCCTAACCCCAACCTTAAGTTTATATTAATCTTTATTATTCCTGAAAATCTGCATTAAAAGTGCCTTCTGTTATTGTAACACCATCACCTTCTGTGTTTTTTGCAGTAAACAGGAAAGTCCCTTTTACACTTTTGGCACTGATTTCGGTTACCTCAACCGTTCCTTCGCCAAGGCCTACTGAGGTTGTATAAGTGTCGCTTGCATTTAAGCCTTCGGTCCATCTACCCGTGCTTGGATTGGTCAGCGAGCCGCCCAATGTGTATGTCCCTGTCCCATCTGCATTGTAGATAATGACCTGGCACTGCTTTGCGTTGCTGTCGCTTCCGGTAACGGTGAGTATCCCGCCAGTATTGGTGGCAACCACTGCAAGGCTTGCTGTCCACGCATTTCCGTTGACTTTACAGCTTAAGGCCGCTGCCGCTGGATTGTTTTCGGGTTCCGTGTTGTCGTCGTCCTTCTTGCTGCATGAGTTTAACAGGGAAATGGCAAGAAATGAAACGAGCATTAGTTTTCCAAGTGTTTTCATTTTTAAGTTGTTTTGAGTGAATAAATAATTTTGTTGCAAAACAAAGGTGAAAACCTATATGGATTGATACGTGACTGTTCGTATATCCCATCCGATGATTACCGTATTCTTTAAGGGTATGAATGAAAAACAGCGCAAGAAGTATTCCCTTGCGCTGTTTTTTTGTTGTTCAAACCAATGAGAAACCTAAATTTCATCCGAAGGGCTTTCCCCATTTCCGTCCACAAAGTTGATGAAGTCCCTTTGCGATTTCAAGAGGTTGATCATATATAGGATGATATTTTTATATTCCTCAAGGATATTGAAGAACAACATGCTGTTCCGGGTCCCCAAATCATCCGTCTTGATCCTTTTCACCTGCATCTTGCGTGTTGCTTTTATCAGGTCCAGGGTTTCATGTTGCTCTTCGACAATAGCATCAAGTGTTGCGAAGTCTTGATCTTTAATGGCTTTGTTAACCTTCGAGATCAAGTCATTGATCAGTTCCTGAATAGCTTTTATCTCTTCAATTTGAACAGGCAGCAATGCCCTGTGCGAATTGCTCAGGTGCTTGAAAATAGGCTGGATGATATGGAAAGCCGAGTGGGAAATTTCACGGAGATAACCCACAACTTGTACGTAATAGTGACCGGATTCAACGGCACTGTCTTCCAATTTGTCAATGGTATGGCTGACATTATCTTTAAGTGCTTTTGTTTTTAGGTTCACTTTTTCAAAATCGGTATAGGTCTTCCTCAGTTTCTTAAGGTCTTCCTTGCCAAAGTGCAATATGGTATTATTGAGGAACTCACCGATCCTGTCAAGTGTTTTGATCACGTTCTTGGAGGTTTTGTTCACGATTTTACTTGTGTTGAGTGTTTCGCTTTCTTCATCCTCGTCTTCAGTTGTTTCTGCAATATCTGCAACCCTTTTCTTATGGAGAAAATGGGTGCGGTAGATCATAAATGCCGCGAGGAACAACATGGCAAATACGGCCACAAAACCGAAATAGCTAAACAGAAGAGCCATGATAAATGCCGATGTAAATGCCGAAAAAGCGGTGAAGAACCAGCCACCGATAACCGAGATTACCCCTGTTACCCTGTAAACCGCGCTTTCTGTCCCCCACGCCCTGTCGCTCAAGGATGTTCCCATGGCAACCATAAACGTTACATAAGTTGTGGAGAGGGGGAGCTTTAAAGAAGTTCCAATAGCAATAAGGATACTGGCGACAACCAGCGTAACCGAAGCCCTAATCATATCAAAGGCAGGTGCATCCACACCGAGTGTTTTTTGTTTTTCGCGGAAAGAGGTCTGGTCGAACTGTTTGTCGATCGAAACCTGAACCGCTTTTGGTACAATGGTAGCCATGAATTTTGCAAGGTTGCCGCTCCCGCGGACAATGGCCCTCGAAATTGCGGTCGATTCGAATCGCTCGTAACCTTCTTCTTGGCGGCCCAGGTCAACGGAGGTCTTGATTACCGATTTGGCCTTCTTTGAAGTCCATAAAGTAATGACCATTATCAGCCCTGCAATGAGCAAAAAGTAATACGGTGTTTCTACCTTTCCGGCAAGGGATGTCATTAAGAGTTCGTTGGCAGGAACACCACTTTGCGAAAAATCAATATAAGCATGGTAACCCGCAAGTGGCACGCCGATAAAATTCACCAGGTCGTTGCCCGCAAATGCAAGTGCAAGTGCAAAAGTACCGATGATGACAATGAAGGTGAATATGTTGAATTTCTTGACAAAGCTTAAGAGTTGCAGGACAACCACCCACATAATAAACCCGTATGCAATAATCCCAAAAGAGTGGGCCTTTACCCAATCGTTGAGCCCCATGCCATCCGACATTTCATAGGAGGCAAAGGAAGATCCTTTTAAGCCTTTCAATAAAATAAAATAGGTTATTGCTGTAATAGCCAGTCCTCCCCAAATCGCACCAAAATATTTAAGCCGTTTTTCGTATTTAAAGGAAAACAAAAGGCGGCTAAGGTATTGGATTATCGCACCTGTTGTAAACGCCACCACTACCGACAACAGTATCCCCGCAATAATAAGCAGTGCCTTATCGGAATTGATATAATCACTTAACCTTGCTATTTTTTCGATCCCATCTTCGGTTGTGATCAATTGCCCGCCCGGGACCGCAAGTTTTATCAGCGAAACCCCTACAGCCGCACCAAGAAGTTCAAATACGATGGATACCGTTGTGGAGGTCGGCATCCCAAAGGTATTGAACCCGTCCAACAATATCACATCGGTGATCATCACCGCAAGGAAAATAAAAATGATTTCGGAGAAATAGAAATATTCCGGGTGGAAAATCCCTTTTCGCGCAACTTCCATCATACCTGTGGAGAATGTGGATCCGAATACGATCCCAAGGGCCGCCACAACCATGATTATTTTAAAAGAAGCAGCTTTTGAGCCAATGGCCGAGTTAAGGAAATTCACGGCATCGTTGCTCACACCAACAATAAGGTCGGAAATGGCAAGAAGGAAAAGGATTACGATTAAAATAAGGTAAAGTGATTCCATTTGAACTTGATTTAATTTTTTTGCAATGATATGAAATAACTTAACGTCGAAGCGCCTTGCAAATTTAATTTTAAATTAACAGAATGTTAAGTTAATGTTAACTTTTTCTTGACAGATCAATCCCTGTGGCCTTTGCGGGTCAGGGGCAGTAGGGGCTATCGGGGGTATGGCAGTATCCCGGGCTTTAAAATGCTTTTGTCCAATTCCCTGAAAGGTACAAACAGGGCAGTGGTGCCCATACTGCCCGGTGCGATTTCATAAATATTGTACAAAAAACCGATGCCGTCATTGTTGATGTAAAAGTTGTTGTTATGGGAAATTTCCTCTGTGAAAAAACCTGCATCCTTTAAGTTTTCACCGGGCTTAACCCCATTTAGTTTTCGGAGTTTGGTGTTCAAAAGCCCATCAAGCCGGGACAGTCCGGTTTCCGATATAATATCATTGATAGAAAGCTGACGGTTCAATGCCGAACTAAAAACAAAATACTTGTCCATTTCCATTCCTGGGGAATTTCCTGTTTTTGCAAACTTCTTGAGGATAATGCTCAGCAATTGGTTCTCGTTGTAAGCCACCTGCATGTTTACGTCTTTTTCACGGTTGAACGATTCTGTGTTCGAGACATCTGCAATGCCTTCCGAGGATTTGATGTAGGAATCGAAATAGTCGTTTTTTAGTTTTCCCAAAAACTTCATCGGGGAAATTATTTCTTTGTTGTTTTTCAGGAGGAGTTTTGAAATAAGCTGTTTCAATGAATCATTTGTCTGTCCATTTTGTCCTGCTACCGGAAATAAAATATTGATTTCGATTTTCGCCCTCGGAGAAGCCTTGTCGGCATTTTCCCCGTTGAACAAAAGCTGTTCGTCTTTTACCGCATAACACGAAAGGGGGATGCTCCCGTTGGAATAGTTTTCTTCGACCCTAAAAGGGACAGCTTTGTCAATTAGGCTTTTTTGCCAAAACCCTGAAATTCCCTTGTCGTTTACAAGGCTGCCCGAAAATTGCGATTCCGGGTTATTGAGTTCCGTAAAACTTATTTTCCCATTGGAAATAGTCCCTTTGACAGCTATGGTTTTCCCGTAATGCAGGGTGGACGGTTTTCCGGGTTCAGGGA
>JAJRTT010000132.1 GCA_024278155.1 Bacteroidota bacterium
AAAGGGGTTTCCGTTGGCCAACAATCATCGGTTGTCCTAAAAAGAAACCTGATTTATAATTGTGGAATGGGAGTGGGTGTCAAGGACAGTCTTTCCTATGCCTATATCGACCAGAATACTTTTTACAATAATGATTATGCGGTCGTATGTTTCGAGAAAAACTATAAAAGCGGAGGGGGAAATGCCGAGGTAATCAATAGTATTCTGGCCAATTCGGTAATCAGCCCGCTATTTGTTGATGAGCTTTCAACACTTACGGTTTCCTGGTCGTTGTCCGATACGGAAGAAATCCAGGGAAATGAAAACCTGCTGGAAGATCCCCTTTTTATGGATACTGACATTATGAATTTTCAACTGCTTCCCGAGTCTCCCTGTATCAATGGGGGAAACCCCGAATCCCCTCCCGACCCGGACGGTTCCGTTGCAGACATGGGGGCTTATGTTGTTTTTGACACCCTCCAGCCGGATTATGGGATCGTTATTACGGAAATAAATTATCGTTCCGATACTTTAATGGACAGTGGCGATTGGATAGAGCTTTATAATAATTCGGATGTTTCGGTGGACTTGTCGGGATGGATATTCATGGACAGCGGGGACGATAATCGTTATGCAATTGCCGAAGGTATTTCATTGGATCCGGAATAGTACATTGTTTTCTCAAATGACCGCTTGAAATTCAGTTCCATTAATTCGTCTGTTACCAATTACCGGGGGAACTTTTTATTTGGGCTGAACCGGACCGGGGAAAAACTACGCCTTTTCGATACAAAAATGCAATTGGTCGATCTGGTGGAATACGATAATGAATTGCCCTGGCCCGTTGAACCCGATGGCAATGGCCCAACTCTTCAATTGACCGATCCGTCACTCGATAACAATATGGCCGAAAACTGGATAGCAAGCGAATTTCCCGGGGGAACGCCCGGATTTGGGGAATTTGGCACTTCCAATGTTCCTGAGCGCTTATCGGACCTTCTCGTTTACCCCAACCCCACTTCAAACTATTTCTTTATCGAGGCCGACCATTTAAGATCAAAATCAATCACAATTGAAATATACGATATAAGTGGCCATCGCATCTTTTTTAAGGAAGCCGTTTATTTTTCAAAAATCGTAATGGAAAAACCCGGGGATATCGAAGGCTTGTATTTTTTGAAAATTACCGGAGACAGCGAATCCATTGTCGAAAAAGTTGTTTGTATTCAATAGTTTTTACCATTTCATAAAAACCCCAACATTAAAGGTAGCCGAGTAAGCCACATAGTTCCCGGAGAAAGCCCCGAAGGTGGAAGCTGAAAACCCGAATTTGTTTTTCAGTTCGTAACTTGTTTTTATGCCAAAGGCAAAAAATTCCTGGTTGTTGGTATATAATCCGGTTTGTTGGAGGTTGGCATCATCGTAATTCCCATTCCTAAGTGACTGTCTTAAATCGAACACCAGGGCCAACCAAAGATTGTTTGCGGCTTGGTATCCGGTTTCGAGCAGCAACCTGTAATCATCGCTAAAGTCATTTGTCCGCAAAGTATATCCCGATTCAAAAAAGGAATAAAACTTAGGGCCGAAACTTCTTCCAATATGCCAGTAAGCTGAATAGCCCGTGGCATCGTATCCCGTGGCCAGCCCTTTTTCCAAATCACGCAAACCCGTATTGAACTCGGCTTTCACCGAAAAGGCAGAAATAAAAGATTTATCAAGGAATTTGTATTTAAGGGCAAGTTCATAGTTCCCCAATCCTGACAAACTTCCTTGTGGCAAAAGGGGAAAATCGGAATTCAGGTTTATGTCGTTGTTGGTGCTTACTATTTTGTAGGGAAGTGCCGTAACCAAAGAAAACTTTTCGCTGATCCCGTATTCCAGGAATGCCTGTATTGAAATATCCGTAACGCCCCTGTTCAGTTCAAGGTTGTTGCCGCTCGAAACATAGAGCTGTTTGTAAGGTACAGCGGGAAAGGTGGCCTGGATTTGCAAAAACCCGTGCTTCTTTCCCGGGGTCCAGGGCCCACCGGCAAAAAGTGAAAAAGGCAAGAATAATAGTATCAGGTAGAATAGTATTGATTTCATGTTATTTATTCGTTTAAATCATTTGTCGGCAAATAGTGGAAATAATTACAAACAGAAGTAAAACAATCTCAATTTATAATTGTTAATTTGCCACGCTGAGAACTTAAGCTATTTTGAATTTATAGGGGTTAAAAAAACATTTGATAATGTAATTAAGCTGTAATGTTTCAATGATTGAATGTTTCAATGCCTTGCCTTGTCGGCAGACAGGCGAGAATACAATATAACTGAGTCACGAACAGTACATTGTCCAAGCTTTATATAGTTCAAAAATTCCAGCATTCTTGCATTGTATCATTGGCGCATTACAAGCAGGCTATTAGAGCATTGAAAATTACTTAAATGGTATTGAGTTAAATAAATAAAGAAATGGAACTTCATGTAATCGAAACCGGAAACCTGAAACTTGATGGCGGTGCCATGTTCGGGGTCGTTCCCAAAAGTATTTGGAACAATGTTTACCCGGCCGACGAAAACAATCTTTGCAATTGGGCCATGCGCTGCCTGCTTGTGGTTGACGGCGACAGGAAGATACTTATTGATAACGGCATTGGTAAAAAACAGGATGAAAGATTCCTGAAGCATTATTACCTCAATGGCGATGACACACTTGAAAATTCACTGAAGACCGTTGGGTATAAGCCTGAAGACATTACGGATATGGTACTCACCCATCTTCATTTCGATCATTGTGGCGGCAGTATCGTAAAAACCGGGGAAGATACTTTTGAACCTGCCTTCAAAAATGCGAATTACTGGATAAGCAAAGAGCAGTGGGATTGGGCAACACATCCAAACCGGCGCGAAAGGGCCTCCTTTTTGAAGGACAACATTTTCCCAATCGAAAATAGCGGACAATTGAAACTTGTGGAAGAAGAAGGGGAACTGTTTCCCAATTTCCTGGTGAAGTTCTTCCACGGGCACACAGGTGGTCAATTAATCCCACATATTGATTATAATGGGAGAACAGTGGTTTTTATGGCCGATTTGCTCCCCTCGACCGCACATGTTCCCATACCGTTTATTATGGCCTACGATACCCGGCCTTTGATTACACTGAAAGAGAAAGAGAAGTTCTTTAACGAAGTGATTCAAAATGACTATGTCTTGTTTTTTGAGCATGATCTCTACAATGAGTGCTGTACCCTTGAAATGACAGAAAAAGGACCACGGGTGAAAGAAGCCTTTCAGCTATCAAGTCTTTTGACTTGAGATACCTGCCGAAAACTTTCCTACCAACATGGCAACAATTATGGCAATATATAGTTGGCCACTAATACTTATAAGTATACTCAAGGATTTTCCAATTGAATCTAAAGGAGTTATATCTCCATATCCAAGGGTGGACATGGTTACAAAGGTGAAATAGATAAAATCATGGACTTTGGTCGCTTTGTTATCAACAAAACCAAGTGCATCAGGATTATATATATGGAGAATGGCCACGAGCATGGTAAACATCAGCCCCAATAAAAAATAGGCGTTCACTGATTCAAGAATGACACCTGTATTAACTTCCTTACTCCTGGCAATTTGAATGATAAGCCGGATTACGATTAATTGGAAAAAGAACACATTCACTATTGAGGAAATATAATGCAAAACTTCCAATTCAAATATGTCAGCTATCCATTCTGTTATAAAAGCGATAATGGCAATAAGTATCATTTGTTTTTTCATGCTCTTGCCAAGGGTAAAAACAGCGAGGAAGAAAATTCCGGAGAACAAAACTTTATTGAGAATTTTATGACTGGTTTCCGGAAATAAGGGGACAAGGAAAACCAAGGTAAAAGTAAACCCCAATAGCAAAATATTACTCAAGGCAATCCCGTCTTTTTCTTTTTTCGATAGAAACATATGTATAGATCAAAAACAGCAATTAATCAGTATGCAGGTATAATGAAATGAAAAATTTATGCGATAACAAATTTAGATAAAAATTTTGTATAAATTTACCCTCTGTTTGAGATAGGTTGGGATTTGCCTTAATATGAAAAGACAAGCCTTGATCCTAAATCAAACCGAGTGCATCAATTTATAAACATATGTATTCGTGAATTGATGCAATAGGTGTTGTACTAACTAAAATAATTCCATCGTGTACAGAATAGAGTCCAAAATCAATACATCCACCACCGAATTCAAAAAAAGCAAAAAAGAATTCCAAAAACTATTATCGAAATACAAATCAACACTCGAAGAAGTAAAACACGGGGCGTCCGAAAAAGCCGTGAACCGGCATAAGGAAAGGGGAAAACTCCTGGCCCGTGAACGGATTGATTTGTTGATTGACAAGAACACCCCTTTTCTGGAGCTTTCGCCAATGGCGGCTTATGGTTATTACAAAAACCAGTTTCCTTCGGCGGGGATAGTTACCGGGATCGGTATCGTCCATGGAAAAGAGGTGATGGTGGTGGCCAATGATGCCACCGTGAAAGGCGGGACATATGTAAAGGAAACGATCAAGAAACATGTGAGGGCACAGCAGATTGCCATGGAAAACCGCCTGCCAACGATTTATATGGTGGATTCGGGCGGGGTTTTCCTGCACGAACAGGCAGAGGTTTTTGCCGACAGGGATAATTTCGGGAAGTTTTTTTATAACCAGGCAAGGCTTTCCGCACAAGGTATCCCACAGATTGCCATCGTTATGGGTTCCTGTACTGCCGGGGGTGCTTATGTGCCTGCCATGAGCGATGAAACCATTATCGTGAAGAAACAGGGGACTATTTTTATCGGAGGACCGCCCCTTGTAAAAGCTGCAACGGGCGAAGTGGTCACACCGGAGGAATTGGGTGGCGCCGATGTGCATACGGCCATTTCAGGGGTTGCCGATCATTTTGCCGAAAACGACCGCCACGCCATCCAGATATGCCGGAATATTATCGAGACCATTGAGCCCAGGGAAAAACAAATCCTGGACATTGCCCCAATCGAAGAACCTTTTTACGATCCCGAAGAGCTTTATGGGATTGCCCCGGTGGATTTGCGCAAACCCGTTGATGTGAAAGAGATTATTGCCCGTATGGTCGATGGGAGCCGTTTTCAGGAATTCAAGGCAAGGTATGCGCCCACGCTGATAACCGGGTTTGCAAGGATAATGGGTTTTCCTGTCGGTATTATCGGGAACAATGGAGTGCTGTTTTCCGAATCCGCCCTGAAAGGTGCCCACTTTGTGGAGTTGTGCAGTTCCCGGAATATCCCCATTCTGTTCATGCAAAATATTACGGGCTTTATTGTCGGAAAACAATACGAGCACGGTGGTATTGCCCGCGATGGGGCCAAGTTTGTCCATGCCGTGGCCAATGCCGATGTGCCCAAGTTCACAGTGGTTTTTGGAGGTTCCTTTGGGGCCGGGAATTATGCCATGGCCGGAAGGGCCTATGATCCCCGTTTGTTGTTCATGTGGCCCAATGCCAAGATTTCGGTTATGGGCGGCGAACAGGCTGCGGGAGTGTTGATCCAGGTTAAGGAAGAACAATTGAAAGCCCGTGGCCAGGAAATGGATCCGGAAGTAAGGGAAAAATTGCGGGCAGAAATCCTTGCTCAATATGAAAGGGAAGGCTCGGCCTATTACAGTACTGCGCGCCTTTGGGACGATGGGATAATCGATCCGGTGGATACCCGGAAAATAGTCGCCATGGGAATAGCGGCCGCACTTAACAAAAAATTCCCGGATACCAAATATGGGATATTTAGGATGTAAGGGTGCTGATTTACATATTTAGCATAAATCCGTAAAGAGGAAGTTTGCAAATTTATAATAAATATGTGAAGTAGTGGTTCACATATTTTATGTAAATTTGTGAATTAGTAAATCATGTACTTGTAGATTATATGTTTCAAAGAAAAATCAATATCAAAATTGAACAACAATTAAAGTATAAAGAAATTGTTATTTTGACCGGAATGAGGAGGGTGGGGAAGACTACCCTTTTGAAAATGATATATG
>JAJRTT010000133.1 GCA_024278155.1 Bacteroidota bacterium
CGAAATTTAGCTCACTTGCCTTCTTTCTATACCTATTGGCCTCATCGATCAGTTTTTCACACAACCCAATCAATTCATTTGTCGAAAACCCATTATCATAAATAGCAAGCCTGGCATCCTCGTTTCTATATCCTTGGCTCTTAAAAGAAACAAGCTCTTCCCGATGGTAATTCAATCCCCATAAAACCATAAACAGGAAATAAACCACAGAAGCCCATGCCAGCAGACCGATGAGGGATTTTAAAACAAACGATTTAAACCTGATCTGCTTTTGCACTAACTGAACAATCTCTCCCGTCAGGCGAAAAAAAAGGAAAAGGATAAACAAGTAAATCAAAATTTCTCCTACCGAAAAAGGGATCCAATATGTTATTCCCCGTAAAAGAAAAGAAAGAAACTTATAAAATCCTTTGGAATACCAATTCTCAATAAAATCCGGATTCCCTGAAATCACCGAAAAGAAAAGCCATTGCAACGGCAAAAACAGAATAGCAATAATTTTCCAATTTCGGAAAATGGACGAATACCCAAAAGCTTTCATTTCGCAAAACTAACAAAATTAGTTGTCCACAAAAGCTGCAAAGGCTGTCAGGGTTTTTAGAAACGGTATTCTGATGGCTAATCCCGGACTACATGGCTTTTTCGGATTTTAGCGAAGGCCTCTGCGCAAGATAACACATGGCTTTTTCGGATTTTAGCGAAGGCCTCTGCGCAAGATAATCCGAAAACATGGCTTTTTCGGATTTTAGCAGGGGGACAGAACGCAAGATAATCCGAAAACCAAACTAAAAACAAATATCTTTCAAACAAAAGCTGTCAGGGATTTTAGAATCGGCATTGTGCGATGGCTGATCCCGGACTATCATCTCTTGGCGATTTTGATCAATCTGGAGCTTTTAAACCCATTACTGATTTTCACAAAATAAATCCCCATTAACAATTCAGAACCAATTTCAATGCTTCCGCTTTGTCCTGTTATTTGGTTTTCCTCCACAATCCGCCCCGTCAGGTCAAAAACCTGATAGCTTGCATTATTGGGATCCAAATCCCCAAATTGATAGTCAATAACAGTGGATGTTTGAAATGGGTTTGGAAAGACCCGTACAAGGGCATTGTCCAATTTGTCACTTATCCCCGTAATCGAGGGCATGCCCATTTCAATTTCCAATTCCGTTAACTCACCATTTTCCAATACGACGCCCTCTATGGTTTTTGTGTTGTACCCCTCTTTTGAAAATTGAAAAGTATAGCTCCCGGCTTCGAGTGTCGCAAAGTCAAACGAACCCGTAATGTCGGTTTGTCCGCTATAAAATGTACCAAGCACTTCCCAGTCAACATTGCTCAGGGCATTTCCGCTAATACTGTCAACCACTGTGCCTTCGACAAATGCGGCATGTTTGTAATCAACCGACAAGATATACAACCCCTCTTCAATATCGGAAGCAATGATATTCCCCGAAGGCAAAAAAGGATAAACCCCCCAACAACCGGCATATCCGTTTCCCGAATAATTGGGGGACGTATCGTAATTGGCCACCTCGATAATATTGCCAGGACGGCTAACATCGTGGATAACCACACCATCTTTGTAATAGGAAGTGATGACAAAGTCGTTCATAAAATGTGTATTATGCGGTATCACGCCACTACCCGGGTTCGATTGTACCTTGTCCAACTGAACAATATTGTCCATATCGGAAATATCATAGGCCGCAACATAACCACTACTGACCTCATCGGTGGTAAAAACATAGTTGCCATCGTCAGAAACCCAGGCATTGTGGGTAAAACTCCCGGGCGTGCCGGCAGTCCCCAGCACAACCGGATTGGCCGGGTCCGATACATCCACAGCGGCAAAAAAGCCCTGATAAATCGCACCGCCATAAAGGATATTGTCCTTCGCCATCCCATCATGGAAATAATAATTGTTGAACCTTCCCAGTTCGGTCGGGTTCATAGGGCTTTCGTTCAGGTCGCAGATAATAGCCCCTCCGGAACCATTGTTGGAACCAAAGATGTACAACTTCCCATTTTCATCTATATACAAATTATGGACTGTGGAAAAAGGATAGGTAGAGCCTGAGTAATAAGTCGTGTTTGTAATGTTCCCATCGGGCAATGGGCTGAGGTCAACGATAAAGATCCCGCCACCACCTTCCGTTGACACATAGGCATAATCGCCCCAGGTCTTGATGTCGCGCCAGATAGAGGAAACCCCGCTGCCAAAGTAAACCTCCTCGGGAGAAGCAGGATCCGTGACATCCACCACTGACAAGCCGCCATAAGTCCCCACCAGGGCATACTCGTTCCCGGCTTCGTCCACATAGCCCCAGATGTCGCTTAGTTCATCACTATAACTTAGTTTCCCCAATTCTTCCATATTGAGTTGGGCAAACGAAATAAAACAAATTGCCGTAAAAGCAACAGATAATAAAATACGTTTCATAAAAATTGAATTTTAAATGAGTAAAACTATAATAATTACATAAGGTAATCTCTAAAAACAGTAAAGTTTAGGTGCAAGAAAATTTAAAACCGGGATTTACTTTTGTAAATGAGGATTTAAAAATTTTGCGGCAACGACAAAATTTGCATTTTTAAGAGGTTACCATAAAATTCAATTCGATTGGGGTGATAGACAAACATCACAGTTTAAATA
>JAJRTT010000134.1 GCA_024278155.1 Bacteroidota bacterium
AAAACCTAAAAGCATTGACCTATCAGGGATTGAACACAAGCCTCAACAGAAAGCAAATTGAAAGCCTTCCCGAAAAAACAGGGGTATATTATTTTTATAATGACAAGGGAAGTATAATTTATATTGGGAAAAGCATTAACATCCATGACCGGGTTTTATCGCACCTGAGCAACAATGTCTCAAAACGGGCCATTGAAATGCGGAACGAAATTGCGGATATCGGTTTTGAAATCACAGGGAGCGAATTGGTCGCCTTGTTGCTTGAATCGAACGAAATAAAAAAGCACACCCCGAAATACAACCGGGCACAGCGCAGGAACAGCTTTCAATGGGGGATTTATTCATATTTTGACGAGAACAAATACCTGAGGTTGAAAATTGAAAAGAACGTTTTGGATAAAATGCCCTTGACAAGTTTCTCATCGCAGCAGGCAGCAAAAAACCATTTGTTCATGCTGGCCGAAGCCTTTCAGCTTTGCCAGAAGCTTTGTGGGTTGTTTGACACAAAAGGGGCTTGTTTTCAATATAACATCAAACAATGCAATGGCGCCTGTATTCAGGAAGAGAACCCCAAAACCTATAATTCAAGGGCAAAACAAGCAATTGAACCCTATCGTTTCCAAAACGAGGATTTCATTGTTATCGACAAAGGAAAAAATCCTGGCGAACATTCCGTTGTGATAGTTGAACACAATAAATACCTCGGTTTTGGATACCTTGATTTTGATTTGAACGGGAAAACTTCCATTGGACAACTTAAGGACTGTATCAATTCCTGCCCTGACAACAGGGATATCAGGCAAATAATCAGAAACCACCTAAAAAGAAAGAAGGTAGAAAAAGTTATCCCCTTGTAACATTTCCAAAAAGTAAATGTACATTTGTGGTTCAGACCCATTCTTAAAATTCGTAGTATGCACCCAAACAAAAAACCTTTTTCAAAAGACATTTTAAAAATCGACGACATTGCTGCCCTTGTCGAAAAATTAGGTCAAAAATTAAAAGATGATACTTTTAAGGAATACAAAAGAAGGGGAACTGTTATAGGGATCAGTGGGGGAATTGATTCTTCGGTTTCCATGGCATTGGCAGTAAATGCACTTGGAAACGATCGGGTTTTTGGCGTAATGATCCCCGAAAAAGACTCAAGTCCTGATAGCCTGAAACTTGCAGATGACCTGGCCAAACAGTATGGCGTGAAAACAGTTGTCGAGAACATTTCACCGGCCCTGAACGGATTTGCCTGCTATGACCGACGTGACGAGGCCGTTAAACATGTGTTTCCCGAATACGAGCCCAAATCATACAAAATGAAAATCGGTGTCCACCAGTCAGGCCTGAACCAAAACCTGCCCCCTCTTTTTTACCTTACTGTTATTGCACCCAACGGAGATCAAAAGAGCAAGGTACTGCCGGTAATCGACTATTTACAGATTGTTGCTGCTTCCAATTTCAAGCAAAGAAGCCGGATGGCCATTGTTTATTATTACGCCGAATTATTGCATTACATTGTTATCGGCACAGCCAACAAACAAGAAATAGACGAGGGCTTTTTTGTAAAATACGGCGATGGAGGTGCCGATGTCTTCCCTTTGGCCGGACTTTACAAAACACAGGTTTACCAACTTGCCGAACACCTTGGTGTTCCACAGGAAATTATTGACCGGACACCCACGACTGACACCTATACCGCCGAACAGACACAGGAAGAATTTTTCTATCAACTTCCTTTTGACATTTTGGACGTAATGTGGTACGGATTTGAGAATGGATATGACACACGGGAAGTAGCAAAGGTGATGGGCAAAACACAGGAAGAAGTGGAAATTATTTTCTGCAACTTTGCACGAAAAATGAAAACCACCGAATATCTCCGGCATCAACCTATTTATTATCCCGGAAACGATTAGGCTGTTATTATGAATGTCTTCGATTATCTTTTTGGGGATTGGGCCGGTTACAACAATGATTTTGTTTTAGGGCCGGGCGAAACCATATCTTATTCAAAGCTGTACAATGAGAGCATTGAAACCGCAAGGGGGATATTCAGTCGATTTGGCGAAAACAATCCCATATTCCTGATAAGCGAAAACTCGGTTTTTTTCATCAAGAATTATCTTGCCATATTAAAATCAGGAAATATTTGCATTCCCATTAATCCAAGCCTTGAAAAGGAAAACCTGGAAAAAATCATCAAGCTCGCCGAAACAAAAAAAGCGTTTGTAAGTCCGGGGAACTTGCGCAAATTTGAGGACTTTGCATTTACGATCCTGAACGACTACCTGAACGGCCAAGACACATCGGATATTCCTGGTTTTGAGGAAATGGATATTACCGGATTTGATGAAAACAGAACAGCAGGGATAATTTTCACATCAGGTTCCACAGGGGAGCAAAAAGGGGCAATGATCTCGCATAAGAATATCATTGCCAATACCGGTTCAATAGTTGAATACCTCAAACTTTCACAAAACGATATTGTCCAGGTGGTTTTGCCTTTTCATTATTGTTATGGGCTTTCGTTGTTGCACACCCACTTGAAAGCAGGCGGCTCCGTTGTGCTTAACAACAGTTTTATGTTTCTTGGGACGATCATTAACGATCTGAAAAAATATAAGTGTACCGGGTTTGCCGGTGTCCCAAGCCATTTTCAAATACTCTTGCGAAAATCAAGGGATTTCAAGGACACCCATTTCCCTGACCTAAAATATGTTACACAAGCCGGAGGCAAATTGCACACCTCGTTTATCAGGGAATTCGTTTCTGCTTTTCCCGATATTGATTTTTATGTGATGTACGGGCAAACGGAAGCAACAGCGCGCTTATCTTATCTTCCCCCAAAGGATTTAAAAGAGAAAACGGGTTCAATTGGCAAAGGGATTCCCGGGGTTGAGCTCAAGGTGGTTGACAAAAAAGGCAAGCCCGTGAAAGCCGGGGAAGTTGGCGAAATTCTTGCCAAATGGGAAAACATCATGCAGGGATATTTCAAGGACAAGAAAGCCACAATGGAAGTACTCAGGGAGGGATGGCTGCATACAGGTGATTTGGCAAGCATTGACGATGACGGGTTCATTTACATAAAAAGCCGTGAAAAGGAAATCTTGAAGGTAAGGGGGATTCGGATTAGCCCAAAGGAAATAGAGGAAGTTATCGTTGGTATCCCCGGAGTGATCGATTGCACGATCCATGCAATTTCGGACGACATTACGGGCGAAGCCATAAAAGCAATCGTTTATGTAAATGATGGCGATTTGGGGAAGTTGGACAAATATAAAATCCAACAGTTTTGTGCCAAGCACCTTTCCCGGCACAAAATTCCCAAGGAAATAGAATTTGACACCAAACTCACGTTCAATACATCGGGAAAAGGGTAAAATAGCGAATGCCCTATTCATTTTGTTTGCCCCAGACTTCCCTTGTGATTTTATCAAGGACAGGTTGCTTAGGGTGAAAATAATCGATAAACTTGGCCCTTTTGCCTGTCATTTCACTTGGCAACTCAAAATCATAGGTTTTCCCAAGCCGGTGCATGTCCCCCTTAAACCTCGGACTAACCACTTCCAGGCCATTGTCTTTCAGATATTCGTTGACCCTATCGTAAACCGGGAGAACAAGAAAGCTTAATTGGATATTATTGTCTTTGCAATAATCCGATATTTTTTTCAATTCAGCATAGAATTTCGCCGGGTATTCGTAATCACTGAAGAAAAGCCCCAACCTAAATTCCGACAAACTGTCCAAATCCGCAGGATCCTGGTACTCATATGAATTCTCAACCAAACTACGGTTTTTCGTAATTGCGAATAACAGGTTTTCATAGGAGTCCGCAAGGATATCGGGGGTCGTAAAATACCTATAGGGTTCATCGGTTATGTCGATCCCGAAATGAAAAAGGTTATAAGAGCGGTTTGCACTGTAATTCGCATAACCAACCTGAAAGACAACCTTTTCCAACTTAACCTGACTAGCCGCAAACCAAAAAACATCGACCATCGTCTCATAACTGGCCCCTTCGCAACAATAATTAAAGTAATCCTCTCCACTCACTTCCTTTATGATCGATTCCTTTATCTTACGACCCTGTGAATCACCAATAATCAACTTGCTTTTTGGTTCCCTTTTAAAATGGATTGTTTTCCACAACATGTTCCCTCGCGGGGAAGCCTCATCGGAACGGTTGAGGACCGCTATTTTCGACTGGGTGCCGATCAGGTGCGAAATATTGACAAGTTCATAAGGGTCAATTACGACTATAAAAAGAAACACGGCCAAAACCGGCAGACTAAAATAAAACACCTTTAAAAGATACTTGCCCATTTTTCCTTTCTAAAATTGAAGATAAACAAAGGTCTCATTCATTTGACTGAAATTATAAACCAAAACCAGGATCGTATAGTACCCCGTCCATCGTATATAACGAGGTTGTTTTAGAAAAAGATTGATAACATCCACACCGCTTTCCTGCATGATTTCTTTTATCATTAACAAAGCAAACCCGCCCAAACCTACCAAAAACCCGGTTCGGTCAACAATCATATTTAGCTTAAACGGATTATCAATGTCAAATGAAAAGAGGTTTACGACAAAATACCAGGACTCGTGAAGTGAATCCGAATTAAACAGGACAAGCGAAAAACCAAAGAAAACAAACGTAGCTGTGATACCGAAAAACCCTGCCAGCCGCGCTGGAAGTTTTGCTGCAATCTGTTTTCGTTTCCTTTTTGTGTAAAATTCGTAGATGATCGCAAGGCCCTGAAAAACACCAAGCATCACATACGTCCATTTGGCACCATGCCATATCCCAATTACGAAAAAAGCAAGGAAGATACCGATAACCGCAGCTTTGCTCCCCATCTTGCGGTATTTCACGATAAATGGGGCAAAAATAAAATCGTTGCACCACGATGAAAGTGAAATATGCCACCGCCGCCAAAACTCCGTAACGTTTTTCGATAAAAACGGCCTGTTGAAGTTGTCAATAATGTCGATGCCAAGCATTTTTGCCGATCCCAAGGCCATGTCGGTATAGCCAGAAAAATCGGCATAAAGGTAAATTGCCTGCAAAAACAACACGATAATCAGCGGTAGCCCCGAGTATTCGTGAAGGTTGCCGTACACCATCTGGACCGGCCCTGCCAAATTATTCGCAATGACCACCTTTTTGAACAAGCCCCACAAAAACAACCTTAAGCCCATACTGACCGTATTTCCATCGAACACAATTTTGGAATACATTTGCGGGAAAAAATGATTCGACCTTTCAACAGGCCCTGAAAGAAACTTTGGAAAGAACAACAGGTAAGTTGCGAATATCCCGATATGCTTTTCGGCTTTCTCGGCCCCTCGGTTTATCCTTATCAAATACCCCAAAGCCTGAAAAGTGTAATACGATATCCCAACGGGAAGAATAAGGGACAGATATGGAACAGAAGGGCTGTCGGGCAACCAGGAAAGAAGATAGTTCAGGTTTTCGAAAATAAAATTTATATACTTGAAAAATGCAAGGATACCAATATCAATAATGATCCCAGTCCAAAAAATCAATTTTTGTTTCGGCTTTTTTAAATGCTTTTGGATACCTAACCCAAAAAAATAATTGACAATGACGAATAAGGAGCTGAACAAAATAAGGCTTGGAGACAAGGCCCCAATAAAAAGCAAACTCGCAAACAACAAAACAACCCATCTAAACCGTACCGCCACAAGGTAATAGAAAACAAAAACGGAACTGAAGAAAATAAAATAGTTGAATGTGTTAAACAGCATTATAGGTTA
This sequence comes from Bacteroidota bacterium, assembly GCA_024278155.1. GTDB lineage: Bacteria > Bacteroidota > Bacteroidia > Bacteroidales > JAADJA01 > JAADJA01. The sequence goes on from JAJRTT010000134.1 coordinate 5,776, forward strand.
ATTCAGGTTCTTCCAAATAATGAAAAATTATTATTTAATTTTGCTATCAATAGTTTTGTAAGTTTGGATTGATTTAGGTTTAAACAAATTAGTTTGCATATAAACGTAAAAGTCCATGGATCTTTCAGATTGAAACTTGCAAAAAGTCTTTTCACAAATTACCCTATCATGAAAACAAAAGTAAATATTCGTATCGTTTTTTTGGCAAAAAGTTTCATTTTATTGTTGTTGTTCACGCAATGTGGCAGCAAAAGCGAGAAAACCAACGAGAGCGATGCCTACAATATCGTTTTCTTGCACCATAGTACCGGGTTTAATATCTGGAAAGGGAAAACGGGCAACTTAGGAAGGATTGACCGGGTGCGCGGCAAAGAATATGATGTACCGGCATGGTTTACAAAATACAATCAAACCCACGGAACAAATTACCGGATAACACAGCAGGCATTTCCAAAAGCAAAACCTTATGGATGGAACAACTATCCTTATGATTACTACAACATTTGGGTAAAACATGGAGATGCCGACAGCTACAAAGAAGAACCCACATTAAAAACCCTTACAGCTAAGTACGACTTGATTATATTCAAGCATTGTTTCCCGGTAAGCGGGATTGAAGCAGATCTGGGGAAAGCAAATATCGATTCCCCCGAAAAAAGGATCGAAAACTATAAACTCCAATACGAAGCCCTAAAAGCAAAGATCCACCAATACCCCAAAACCAAGTTTTTATTGTGGACCGGTGCCGCCCTTGCCAAAGGGGAAACAACACCTGAAAAAGCAGCCCGTTCAAGGGGATTTTTCACTTGGGCGGTAAATGAATGGGACGAAGAAAACGACAACCTTTTTTTATGGGATTTTTACGAAATGGAAACCGAGGGCGGGGTTTACCTAAAAGATGGATATGCCGTCAACAACAATGACTCTCACCCAAACCCTGAATTTGCCGCAAAGGCCGCTCCACTTTTTTGCCAAAGAATAGTTGAGGTTATTGAAACAAAGTAAAAGAGAACTTCGTTAACAGAACCAAAAACAAAACATTGCACCCGATTATATGAACCCTTGACTTACAGCTCAAAATAATTATTGATCAAATTTGAAATTTACTTATTATGATTGAGACTTTAAATGTTAAAGAAAGTATCAAGAAATTTATTGCCGAAACAGCTTTTGTCCCCGTTGATGAAATCAAGGATGACACTTTGATTTTTGCCGAAGGGATTTTTGACTCAATGGGTTTTCTGTCATTGATTAACTATATCGAAGACGAATATCGCATAAAAGCAGAAGATTCCGAATTACTGGAAGACAATTTCGAATCGGTAAGTGCCATCGAAAAATTCATCCACAGGAAATTATCCTAATACAAGGTCATGTGCGGCATAGCCGGAATATTCAACTTTTCACCCCCTGTAAAACCGATCCGAGAAGGAAACCTGAAAAACATGCTTTCCTCCATCAGGCACCGCGGGCCTGACGAGAGCGGAATGTACGTGGGCAACAACATCGGGATTGGCAACGTAAGGTTGAGCATCATTGACCTTGCCGGGGGAAAGCAACCACTTTCAGACTGTTCATGCAGGTACTGGATCGTTTACAACGGGGAGCTTTTCAATTACATTGAAATCAAAAGGAACCTTGAAAAAGAAGGGGTTCAATTCCATACCAACAGTGACACAGAAGTAGTAGTTGCCGCATATGCAAAATATGGGGCAAAATGCCTGGACATGTTCAATGGCCAATTTGCCATTGCCATTTGGGACAAAAAAAAACAGGAGCTGTTCCTTGCCCGCGACAGGGTTGGGATACGCC
>JAJRTT010000135.1 GCA_024278155.1 Bacteroidota bacterium
GCCGGGCCGCATTTTTCGTTTCAATGAATTTTTGTTATGCGATATGCAGAGCAAAAACAGCGGGCCGACAAGCCTGGTTACCTGGTACGTTGATTCGGAAAAGGAAAAACAACGCTTGTTCACTGTCTTTGAAGTGGTGGATTATGCACCGGTTTTTGAAGATGAACTGTTTTTGGCCGTGAACACAGCCGGAATGGGCTATGTGAAAATGTACGATCCGCAATTAAATGAACTTACCGACTTGGCCGGGTTTTCTGGGAAAATTCATTCGATGGCAAAAACGGGGGAGGGGGAAGTTTTGATAGCTGCCGGGCAGGATGTTTATCTGTACAGCTTCCCGGGAAACTACCCTCAAGTAGTTTTACCCGGAACAAATGCTTACAGACTTAAGTTTGAGAATCTTTCCCAACGGCTTTATATAGTTAGCGGATTTGCAATTGATATTTATAGTTTCCCTCAATTGGACCCTCTTTTCCATATCCCCTTGAACGATTCAATCCTGAATGTTCATTTTCACTATAATATGTAAGGGAATGGTTCTTTTGGAGTTTTATTAATCTACTTCAAACAACGAACTTCTTCTTTGCGGTGTTCCACTTGATGTACTGTGCATCGTTATTTTTGGAAATAAACTCAAGATACTTCTGGGCCATCTCCGGATTTGACTGTTTGTAGGTTTCATAAACTCTCTTTTTGCCAACGTGACCATTGATAATGCTTAAACCTTGTTGTTCTTTCTTTGTCATAGGACTAAATTTTTTGTTTTAAATTAGATTACCTAACCTTGATTTGCTGTGCCCCCATATTCAATGTTTGTGCCAAATAGCAAATAGCATTGATTTCATGCGCCTTATAAAAAGGTTACGTTTTTTTTGGCCGGATTTGGCTGTGCCTGATTATGGAAACGGATAGGAATTGACAGCTTCTTTATCCAGAAACGGAATAAGGGGTTTCAAGGTTCGAGAGATACCGGCAAATTGGAATGAGACTGGGAAGGGGTTTGTGGGATTAATATCATTTCTGATCCCGAAGCTTCGTGACAAAAAGCAAACCTGTCCTTGCCGCCCGCCTGCCGGAACGGGCAGGGCAGGCTGATAAATTCCAATGGCAAGAATCAAAACCCAAAACAGGTTTCGTATTTATTATTTTGAAACTTTGATATTTATTTGAAATTTGTTTATTGTTTTTTTCTGATTTATCCAGGTTGGGGGTTTATAGTTTGCTGAGGAAAACATAAAGATCATCGCCACTCTTGACATTCAACCTTTTTCGCAACCGGTGCCGGGCAGTTTTTACGCTATTGGGTGAGATGTGCAGGAGTTCGGAGGTTTCCTTAATGTTCAGGTTCAGGCTTATCAATGCCGCCAACCGGTAGTCGTGTGTGCTAAGGTTGGGGTTTATTTCCCTCAATTTGCCATTAAAGCCTTTGTTTACATTTTCAAAGTAATTCCTGAAAAGGTCCCAATCTTTTTCGGTTTTTTGGTTTTTGCTAATGTCTTTGATGATTGATTTAAACTCCATTGAAAAACGATCATCCGCTTTTTGGGCCAGGTTATTTAGCTTTCCCTGAATGTCGATTAGCATTTTATTCCTTTGGAGCATATTTAGTGCGTGAGTGGTTAGTTGCTTGGTTTTAAAATTAACTTCTGTCTTCAACTTTTTACCCGATAACTCTTTGTTTTCCAATTCTGTTTCCAGTAGTTTTCTTTCCACAAGGTACAATTCTTTTTCCCTTTTCTTCTTCGCGAAATAATAGAATGCGGCCACAATAACAAGTGAAAGGGCCAAAAGTACAGCGATAATGATGATTTGTTGCCGGCTTTGGATAGCGGCCGATTTCAAACGTTCACTCTGGTTCAGCTCTTTGAGCAAAAGGATTTCGTTTTCCTTTCTTTCAGTTTCAAATTCTGTTTTCAGGTTCTGAATATATTCCTGATCTTCCTTTGTATTGATCGAGTCTTTTAGGAACAGGTATTTTTTAATATTGACATATGCTTCGTTGAATCTTTTTTTGCCTTCAAATACCTTATAAAGCAATTCGTAGTCTTCGAGCAGTACACCGGTGTTACCACTTTCGTTGGCAAGTTTCATGGCAAGGTTTCCATGAAAAATTGAACTGTCATATAATTTTTGTTCTAAAAAAATACGGCCCATGGCAAGGTGAAGCCGGCTGTTGTTTGCACGGATTTTATTATTGTTGACCAAAGCCTTTCTATAACAATTATAAGCTTCATTATATTTTTTAAGACTGCTATACAACAATGCCATATTCTGACAGATAATGGCCGTGTTTCGGTGATCTCCCATACTTTCATTGATTTTAAGCCCTTGCTTGTAATTCTCTATCGCCTTAAGTGTATCTCCAAGCCTTTTGTGCAAAACCCCCAGATTTGCATAACACCGTGCCATATATCCTGAATCCTTTTCATGTATCGCATCAGAAAGTGCCTCGTTTAACCAAACTTCACTGTTCGTGTAATCTTTGATGACAAGGTAAATACTGCCGATATTGATTTTGCCGACAATCATCGTGCTTACCGGTGCATTCAGTGCTTCTTTCACCTTGACCGACCTGATGAAATAGACGAGAGACGAATCGTAATGCCCTGTTTTAATGTAGGCTGTCCCCATATTGTTCAGCAGTTTTGCATAATCAAGCGGCGAAATTTTATCGGTATTGGTTTTAATGCCGAAAGCAGAATAATACTTACTGGAGTTTTTATAGGCCTTCATTGCCCTTGAGTAATCAGCCTTGTAATAATAATCAGAGCCCCTGTTCATGTAAAAAAGGATAATCTGCACGGTATCCTTTATTTTCAACGCTTTTTGCAATCCGATGCTTGAGTAATATTCTACAGAATCATAATTGCCAATATTCCTGTATGCTTCAGCAAGAATGGATGATGAGCTGACAATTATTTTATCATTGCTGCCAAAATCATGAAAAGCAGCTTTGGCCAGTTTGATGGATTCTGTTGGATCATTTTTCAAAAGGCTGTCCGCTTTTCGAACAAGTGTATTCCCGTTATTTCTTGGCACCGATTGGGATAAAGCTACCGAAATAAGAACTACATGGATAAGAAATGTTAATAAGAGATTTAATTTCATTCTTTTGGATTTTAAATGTAATTGCACTCTAAATTTAAAATAATCCTAATTGAGAAAACCAGAAGTACCATGGGACACAAAGTTACCGAAAACCATTCAGTAAACCGGCTAAAATAGGGAAGTCAAACATAATATGGAATATTTAATTTTCTTAACATCAGAAAAAGAGGGTGTTATCTATTGAAAATGTGCCAAAAGTTAACCTCAAGTAAACCTGTTTCAGACCTGATGTTAACCTCAAGTTAACCTAATTAATTAGGTGGGTTGGTTCTTGAATTGTTCTTTTGTCAATATAATTAACTACCACATCCACTCCATTGCTGCCTTATTTTGTTTCACGGATAATCAAATCTTAATATATCACAACTAATCAGTAATGCACTTATTGTTAGGGAAATTTAAAAAAACAATTACAAACACTCCCCTCTCGAGAGGGGCTTGGGGTGCGTCATATGGAAAACCCAATTGTTTCTTTGGATTTCTCCTCTACATTATTGTACTTATTGGTTGCGATCTACCTAAACCTTTAAATTATAAAACATGAAAAAGCAAATTACATTTTTAACAGCAATTGTCATTTTTATTGCAATGACAGGTAATGCAAAAGTATGGCGTGTTAGCAGCCGCGTTATTGACGGTATTGCCGTTGATGCTGATTTTAACACCTTGCAGGATGGCATTGATGGTGCTTCCAGTGGCGACACCCTTTATTTAATGGGAAGTAAAAACAGCTATGGTACCGGCATCTTCGAAAAGAAGCTCGTGGTAATTGGCCCGGGCTATTGGTTGACAGAAAACCAACACACACAAGCCATTACCGATACTGCCCGGGTTGGGTCCTTAACTTTTAACGATGGAAGTCAGGGATCAAAAGTGCAAGGTTTGGCTTTGAGTTATTCTGCCACTACGTACGTTTATGCAGTGAATTTCAGGTATGTTACAATTAATACGGATAGCATTACCATAGCTCGGAACTACATTTTTTTGTACAGATACGGAAGCTATACTGTGGGAACCTTTGAAGGAATAACTATTTACGGAGACAGGACCAATATTAAGATTCAGCAAAACTGGATTGAAGTTGAAATTAATGATTATGGTGGTGGTTATGACGGATATGTTAATACCATCCATTTTACAGGCGTCCCTTCTAATTGTTTTGTCCAGAATAATTTTATCCGTTCCAATAATAGCGGTACGTACGGAACTGCGACAAATATCCGTATGGATATAAGCGACGTAGCCAACGATTTGAAAATTTACAATAATGTTTTATGGGGGGATTGTATAACCTATTTTACTGAGCAACAAAACAATATTTTTGTAAGTGGTGCTTATAATGGAGGAGGTGATATAATGATGTACAACCTCTGCAACGGGACACAATATCCTGTTGATCCACCGGAACTCAATAACCAGCAGAATATTGATATGAGCATAGTGTTTGTTGATTACACAAAATATATTGATAATGGATATGCCCTTGCCACTGGCTCACCGGCCATCGGTGCCGGGGTAAATGGCGGTGATTGCGGCGTATTTAGTTTTGATACCGGTGGATTCCCTTATGTCTTGTCGGGAATGCCTGCCATACCATCAATCTATGAAGCAACGGTAGAGCCTTTTGTGGGTTCTTCATTGCCTGTTACCATTAAGGCAGTCAGTCATAATGAACACAAATAGCAGGTGTTATGATAAAGATAATCAAATATCACCTAATCGTATTTCTATTGCTGCTTTTTAATTTGACTTATGGGCAATTGCCCGATCTGGTCGCAATGGAATATTTCTTTGATATCGACCCGGGTTTTGGGAATGCCATTGCTGTTCCGGTAGTTGCCGACAGTTTGATCGAAACAAACTTCGATGCAGACATTTCAGGACTAAACGGTGGATACCATATCCTCTATGTAAGGGCAAAGGATGAATTGGGGAATTGGGGAATGGTTTTTTCCGATAAGTTTTTTAAAGAGCCTGAACCTGTTGCAACAGGAACTCCCGAAGTGCTTCCCGAAATAACCCAAATGGAATACTTCTTTGATGCCGACCCGGGTTTTGGGAATGCCATTGCTGTTCCGGTAGTTGCCGACAGTTTGATCGAAACAAGCTTCGATGCAGACATTTCGGGACTAAACGGTGGATACCATATCCTCTATGTAAGGGCAAAGGATGAATTGGGTAATTGGGGCATTGTTTTTACCGATAAGTTTTTTAAAGAGCCGGAACCTGTTACCCCTGGCACACCTGAAGCACTTCCGCAAATAACCCAAATGGAATA
>JAJRTT010000136.1 GCA_024278155.1 Bacteroidota bacterium
CAGTTCATTGGCAAAACCTTCCCAAGTGGAATCCAAAACAAAACCCTTTGTTTTTCCCATCAATGGTTCCACATGTTCTTTTTTCCTCACGATATTGATACAATCAACACCCTCCTTTTCGGCCAACAACCTGACAAATTCGGCAAGTTGTCCTCCTGCTGCATTTAAGACGAGTGCCTTGCAATTGCCCCTTTGGCACAATTCAAAAAGGCCGTAAGCCGTAAATGGGTTAATTGCAAGGCAGGCCGCCTGATCAAAACCGACTTCATCATTCAGGACAATACAGTTCCTTGCGTCCGTTACCAAATATTCCGCCCATGTACCATCGCCATCGTCCTGGGTAAAACAACTTACCCTTTTCCCCAATAACGCCGAAGCCCGCTTACCGGTTTGCACAACGGTACCTGCCCCCTCAAAACCGGGAACGGCCGGAAGTGGTTTTACCACATTGTACCCCCCTTGCAGAAAAGCGATATCCGAAGGGTTGCAGGGAGCGGCAACAATTTTTATCAAAACCTGATTGGGTTTTAAACCAGGGATTTCCCGTTCTTCGGTATTAAGGCCGATAATTGCCCGGATGATGTTTGGGTTGTATGCAGACAGGACCACTGCACGGTATTTTTCGGGGATGTTGTGATTGTTTTCCATGGGTAGATTTTTTCACCAGCCCAGCCCTGAAGGGCTGGGAAGCTCATGGTCAGTTATTTATAAATCCAGATACAATCCGGACAGCTTCAGCTTGTGCTGTTCTTAAATCATCGTTCACGATTATTTTATCAAAATGCTTAGCGAATTCCAGTTCTTTTTCGGCTTGCTGCAATCGCAGTTTTATTTTTTCTTCACTATCGGTCGAACGTTTCCTCAAGCGCTCTTCAAGGTGCTTTACCGAAGGGGGCATCACAAAAACGGACAAGGCACGGTCGCCATAGTATTTCTTTATGTTCATCCCGCCCACTACGTCCACATCAAAAATCACATGGAGGCCTTTGTCCCAGATCCTCTCCACCTCTGATTTCAATGTTCCATAATAATGGTCTTTATAAACTTCTTCCCACTCTAAAAACTCATTGTTTTCTATCTTTCTCCTGAATTCATCGGCAGGGATAAAATAATAGTCTTTCCCATTGATTTCATTTTTTCGTTTCTCCCGTGAAGCCGCCGAAATCGAAAATTGCAGATCAAGCCCGGATTCCAGCAAATGGTGCACAATGGTTGTTTTTCCCGCCCCTGAAGGGGCAGAAAAGATGATTAGTTTGCCATTGAATCCCTGGTTTTCTTTCATTTATGCGTATATTCACCGGATGGCTTGAAGCCACCCGGTGATTGTGCTTTTAGAGGATATTAAACAGTTGCTCCTTGATTTTTTCAAGTTCATCCTTCATCTGAACCACGATCTTCTGTATGTTCGCATCCCCGGCCTTGGAACCCATGGTATTTATTTCGCGCCCCATTTCCTGCCCGATGAAATTCAGCTTTTTCCCCTGGGAAACCGCTTCACCCAATGTTTCTAAAAAATACTCGCAATGCTTTTTCAAACGGACTTTTTCTTCTGTGATGTCCAGTTTGTCGATATAGTAAACCAGTTCCTGTTCAAAACGGTTCTTGTCGATATTGTCCTTGTCCGTAAGTTCGTACAGGTCCCTTTTTATTTTCACTTTAAGGTTTTCGATCCGCCGTTTTTCATAAGGATCCACCTGTACCAACAGTTCCATTATTTTTTCAGTCCTTTTCGACAGGTCTGTGAACAGGTTCTGCCCTTCCTCCACACGGAACACATCAAGTTTGCCAATGGCCCTCTCAACTGCATCAAAAAGCAACTTCCACTCGTCCTCCTTGACTTCTTCCTTTTCTGACATCATCACATCCGGCAAGCGCATTATGACCGACATATAATCTACCGGGCCTTCCTCACCTATTTCTTCCGAAATGGATTTTATTTCCTGGTAATACTTTTCCACCAAAGGTTTGTTGATTGAAAAACTTGAGCCGCCACCTGAATTCTCAACAGAGATGTTGAAATCCACTTTGCCCCTTTTCAGGTTTTTTGAGATAAGCGTCCTGAAAGCGAGTTCCTTTTCACGGTAACCATTGGGTATCCTTGCATTCACATCCAACTGTTTGCTGTTGAGCGATTTTATTTCGATCACGATTTTCCGGTCCTGGCATTCGCATTCCGTTTTCCCAAAACCTGTCATTGATTTTATCATATGTTGTATATTTTCGGCAAAGGTAGTATATTCAATTTACGAAAACCGTTCTGGCAAAATTATGAATAAAAATCAATTTACCAATCCCCTCAAAAATTATAACTTTGGCGATTACTTATTTTTTCAAACTATGGCACAAACTATTTTTTATATCATCATAGCGATCATCCTTTTCGATTATATATTGGAAAGGGTCTTGGATTATTTGAACAGCACCCGTTGGAGCCCGGAAGTCCCTGATGAGTTGAAAGGGCTTTACGACAAAGGAAAATACCGGAAGGCCCAGGAATATGACAAAACCACCACCCGTTTTTCATTTGTTACAAGCACCCTAAGTGTTATCGCCATGTTGCTGGTTCTGTTTTTGGGTGGATTTGCGTGGTTGGATGATTTTGTGAGGCAATACACCCAAAGCCCTATTTTGATGGCATTGATGTTTTTTGGGATTATGGGGTTGATCGCTGACATTTTCAGTACGCCATTCAGCATTTACAGCACATTTGTTATCGAAGAAAAATTTGGGTTCAACAAAACCACGGTCAAAACATTTATTTTGGATAAGATAAAAGGTTGGGCAATGGCGGCCATCATTGGAGGCGGGTTATTGTCGCTTATTGTCTGGATATATGGCACGACCAGCGAATGGTTCTGGTTGATTGCCTGGGGCGTTATCGGTGTTTTCACCCTTTTTATGACGATGTTTTATTCCGAGATCATCGTCCCTCTTTTTAACAAACAAACCCCTCTTGAGGATGGTGTTTTGAGGAATGCCATTGAAAAATTTGCTTCGAAGACTGGTTTCCAATTGAAGAACATTTACGTGATGGATGGTTCAAAACGCTCAACCAAAGCCAATGCGTATTTTAGTGGCATAGGGGCAAAGAAGCGGATCGTGCTTTTCGACACGCTCATCAAAGACCATAGCACCGAAGAACTGGTCGGGATCTTGGCCCATGAAGTGGGGCATTACAAAAAGAAACATACTGTTTTGGGAACAGTCCTTTCTTTGTTGCAAACCGGTTTGATGCTTTTTATCCTCGGGATATTTATTGGGAGCCCTATCCTTTCACAGGCCCTTGGCGCCACCGAAGGGAGTTTCCATATGGGCGTACTTGCATTTGGTTTATTGTACAGCCCATTGTCAACCATTCTCGGGATAATCATGAACATCGTTTCCAGGAAAAACGAATTTGCGGCCGACCGGTATGCCGGGGAAAAATACAATCCCGAAGCCTTGAAAACAGCCTTGAAAAAACTCTCGGTAAACCATTTGAGCAACCTTCGCCCCCACCCGGCCTATGTTTTCTTTTATTATTCACATCCACCGTTGCTGCAAAGGTTGAAGGCTTTGGATAAAGTTGCTTAGTTTTTTGATTGAGAATAATTTTAACGATGTCAGATTGTTCATTATACTTGTCCCAATAGGGTTTCAAGGGCTTTCCATATTTCTCTTCAATCTTTTTCACATTGTCCCGATAGTGTTTCTGAAATTTTCAATGCTATGAGAAAGCCTGAAAGTCTTGATGCGAATGAACTAACACAAGTCCCCTTAAGCATTTTTAACACACCCCCCCGCCTACGTACTGGCTTGTGCACCCCCTCTCGGAGAGGGGAGTTTGTTCCACGCAATATTTTATCATGGATATTGGTTTTCGGAAATCAATTATATCCTTTCACAAACAAATTTCATTTCCTTTTAATTAAGTATCGTAATATTTCATCTTCCGGGATGCCCACTCCCCTCTCCGAGAGGGGGTGCGTTGTTCAATTATGCTATTCCCGTGGATCGCCCTTCAAAGGTAATTTTGCAAGCTTTTCAACCGTGAGACTGGGGAAATCAAATTCAGCGGTCACCAGGCCAAGGATAAGGTAAAGGCCGTTTCCCCTGAAAGGATAGTTCCGCAAGGAATTTGGAAAATGAACGGTGTCGAAGAACTCTCCATTGACATCGAGGAAAGTACCGAAATGCATCAATTCCTTTCTCACTGTCCTCACATACTTAACCGTAACAAGGTGGCCGACCATCCTCACCCTTTTCCCAACATGCTTTATTAAGTCCTTTGCAGTGATTTCACCGCGAAAAGGGGTTTTCAACAAATCAAAATAAGACATGCTGACCGGGAAACCGATAAACTCGATTTCATCATAGGCATTCACCACCAGGCTTTGTTCAAGCTTTGGGAGTTTGTATTTCCTTGGCGAAGCATAAAACAAGGAACCCGTTTGCCTTTGCCCCCCTTTGTTCAGGAACAAATGAGCCTCCCATAGCAGCTCTGCTTTTTGTTTCCCGGTAAAACGGAAAG
>JAJRTT010000137.1 GCA_024278155.1 Bacteroidota bacterium
AGGGAAACTGTGGGGGCTTGTCAAGTTCGATTTGGCATTGTTGAAAATACTTAAAAAGTTTGGTCCCGACATTTGCCTAAGCCATGGTTCATTCTACCTCGCCCAGGTTTCCCGCCTTTTGGGGATCAAGAACATTACCCTAGAAGATACCGGGAATATGGAGCAGATTGCCCTTTATAGAACCTTTACCTCCTGCATTCTCTCGCCTGACTGTTATGTAAAAAACCATGGGAAAAAACACCTCTTTTACAAAGGCTACCATGAGCTTGCCTACTTGCACCCGAACAGGTTTAAGCCTGATGAAAAAATCCTCGGTGAGCTTGGGGTTGACAAGGGTGAAGCCTTTGTTATTTTACGCTTCGTTTCCTGGGATGCAAGCCACGACATAAACCACCCCGGGCTTTCTTTGAAAAACAAACTGCTTGCGGTAAAGGGGTTTTCAAAATACGCAAGGGTTTTTATTTCAAGCGAAAAGGAATTGCCCGAAGAACTCCTACACTACAAAATCCCCATTGAACCCAACAAGGTGCATGATGCCATGGCATTTGCGAAGCTGTTCTGGGGTGAAAGTGCAACCATGGCCACCGAGAGTGCGGTACTTGGAGTACCGGCTGTATATATAGACCAAACCGGAAGGTATTACACTTCTGAAATCGAGCGAAAATATGGTTTGATTTTTAATTTCCCAGAATCAGAAAAAAGCCAGAAAAAGGCCATTGATAAAGGGGTTGAAATTTTAAGTGATGCCACTGATAAAGAAAAAATCAAATACAGGCATGAAAAAATGCTCAATGATAAAATCGATGTGAGCGCATTTCTTGTTTGGTTTGTCGAAAACTATCCCGACACAATTGCCGAATTAAAAGAAAACCCTGAGATACAGGATGATTTTAAATGATCCGTTGGTTTATGAATACGAAGAAATGGTACATAATAAAAAAGTTTATTCCGAACTTCATGTATTCCCACCTATTGAACAGCTATTATGTTCTACGATCGGCATCATATCAGGGGAACAAAGTTTATTGTACTTGTTGCAATAAAGGCTACAAGGCTTTTTATCCCGACAATGGCCCTTTTGGAGAATGTCCGGGATGCGGATCAAGTGCTCGCCATAGGTTGGTTTCGCTCTATCTTGAAAGGAAAACCAATTTTTTTAAAGATAACTTAAGAGTCTTGCACATTGCCCCTGAACACGGCACTTATAAAAAATTCAGGAAATTGGGCAATTTGGAATACCTGAGTGCTGACCTAAACTCTGTGCGGGCAAAAATCAAGATGGATATTACCAATATACAATTTGAAGATAATTCAATTGATGTGAGCCTTTCAAGCCATGTTCTGGAACATATAGATGATGACAAAAAAGCAATGAAAGAGCTTTATCGCATCCAAAAACCATCCGGTTGGTCAATCCATCAGGTGCCAATGGATAAAAGGCGCAAACATACATTTGAAGATAAGGATATTAATACAGATGAAGAGCGTGCAAAAATATATGGGCATCACGACCATAAAAGGGTTTATGGTGCCGATTATCCAAAAAGACTTGAAGAAGCCGGCTTTAAAGTTATCTGTGATGGATTTGCAAAGTCCTTGAGCGAACATGAACTTTTGGGATTTGGGATAAACAAAGAAGAAACTATTTATCTCTGCATAAAAGAACAAGCACCGGGATAAAGTTAGACAGGGTTTTCACATCTGCACCGTTACCCGGTTTTTTGGAAAAGGCTTATGATCGTCCTTTTATAAATTCCAATAAGCTGGTTTATAATCAATACTCAGCAAGATGAGGGTTTTATTTGTCGTAAAAGAACGGGACAGGGATTTTTGGCTTACCCCTTTCATTGAATCACAGGCTGGTTCCCTTACAAAAAAGGGATTATATATTGATTACTTCCTAATAAAAGGCAAAGGCATAAAACCCTATTTGTCCTACGTTAAGAAACTACGTGAATATTTAAAAAAAAACCAATTTGACATTATCCATGCACATTATGCCCTAAGTGGATGGACCGCGGTTCTTTCAAGGTGTAAGAAACCTGTTGTGGTTTCACTTATGGGAAGTGATATCCTGGGTGAATATATAAGCCGGGGCAGAACCTCCTTGAAAAGTAAACTCGTGGTCTTCTTGACCTACCTGCTCCAGTTTTTTGTTGATGCTATTATTTCGAAATCGGAAAACATCCACGATAAGCTTACGAAAAAAAAAATATCCACGATAATACCAAACGGGGTTGATCTAATTACGGTTAAAGAGGGTACAAAATCAGGGTACCGGCAAGAATTAGGTTTAAAGGAGGGAACACAGTACCTTTTGTTTATAGGAAACCCCGCCAATAAATGGAAAAACATTTCACTTGCAAAACAAGCATTAAAGAGAATTGACAACGATAATTTAGAGCTTTTGGCCCCATACCCTATTCCCCATAAGGAAGTCTTTAAATATTTATCTGCGGTGGATGTGCTTTTGCACCCTTCTTTTATGGAAGGATCCCCAAATGTCATAAAAGAAGCTATGGCTTGTAATTGCCCAATCGTTGCAACTGATGTTGGCGATATTGGATGGGTCATGGGGAATACAAAGGGGTGCTATTTATCATCTTTTGAGCTTACCGGTTTTGCAAATAAAATAAAAAAAGCATTGCATTTTGCGGAAATAACGGGCCGGACCAATGGAATTGAACGAATAATGGAAATAGGACTTGATTCCTCAACGATTGCAAACAGGATTATCGGTGTTTACGATAATATCATGAAAAAGCATTAAATCCCTGAACATAATTGCCGGAACATAACCTTTGGACTTTCCATGGATTTCACCTTGACCATATATAAACAGCTTCTCTCAACCCTGCAAAAACAGGGTTTTTCTTTTCAGACCTTTGATGGTTTTTTGAAAAAGCCCAAGGTGAAATCCATCGTCTTGCGCCACGATGTTGACCTATTGCCCTACAATTCTCTTGCTTTTGCAAAAATACAGGCTGAAAAGGGGATAAAAGGTTCTTACTACTTCAGGGTTGTTCCAGAAAGTTGGGATAAAAACGTTATTCAGGAGATTTCAGGTTTGGGACATGAAATTGGCTATCATTACGAAAACCTGACAAACAGTAACGGGGATATTGATAAAGCTTATGATGATTTCCTTGGCAATCTGGAAAAGCTCAGGAAACTGGCCCCGGTTTCAACAATCTGTATGCATGGAAGCCCGCAATCAAAATGGGATTCGAAAAATATTTGGAAAAAACACAATTACAAAAAACTTGGGATAATTGGCGAGCCTTATTTTGATGTGGATTTTGATGAGGTTTTCTATCTGACGGATACAGGCCGCAGATGGGATGGCTGGAAAACAAGTTTGCGCGATAAAGTCCCACAGCAGGAACAGTGGATAAAAGAAGGTTTGGTTTTCCATTCCACCAACGACATCATCAAAGCTATTAATAGCGGCAAGGTACTGAGCGGAGCCGAAGTGCCTGATAGGATCATGTTCACCTTCCATCCCCAACGCTGGAACGACAAGCCTTTGCCCTGGATCAAGGAGTTTGTGATGCAGAACGTGAAGAACCAGGTGAAGCGGGTTTTGGTGAGGAGATGAATGGCTCTTCAGGATTTTAACCATGGCCATGGCGCAGGTTAATCCCGTAGAGGATAAACAAATACAATTTTCGGATTAACCACACACATGGCCCACACGAAAACCCGAAAATGCTTTTAGGTTTCTGACAACAGTTTGCAATTCATTTCAAAATTCATTAACTTTGCATAACAGGTAATATTTTATCTGTAAAATGTAAATACGGAAATAATGGATAATATATTAGACAATAAAAATGTAAGCCTTGACGATTTCAACCCTCATGCCATTGCAGGCAAATTAGCCACGAGGATAAAGAAATTGCGTTTATCTCAAAACCTCACACAGGAATCTTTATCGAGAAAATCAGGTGTAAGCCTTGGCAGCTTAAAGCGGTTTGAGAACAAACACAAAATATCCCTGGAACACCTATTACAACTTGCATTGGCACTGGATGCCCTGGATGCTTTTCATAGTTTGTTTCCCGAAAATAATTTTCAAAGCATTGACGAAATAATAAATAAGAAAAAATTAACAGAGCGGAAGAGGGGAAGAAATGGCTGATTCAATAGATATACTGAAAATATTTATTGGGGACAGGTCTGTGGGAAGGATGGTGATTTCTCCGGATAGGCTTTGTGTTTTTGAGTATGATCCTGAATTTGTGTCCACCGGTTTTTCCATTTCCCCATTTTACCTCCCACTACGTTCCGGGATTTTTACTGCACGGCGAGAGCCTTTTAATGGATTGTTCGGCGTATTCAATGACAGTTTGCCCGATGGTTGGGGAAATTTATTGATTGACCGTTACTTAACAAGTCAAGGTATCCAGTCGCAGTCTTTATCTGTACTCGACCGTTTAAGCATAGTTGGGTCTTCGGGAATGGGGGCAATTCAATATAAACCTGATAAACATATCAGGACAAGCCATGATATTAATGACCTCGATATATTGGCAACTGAAATTGAGAAAGTATTATCTGAAGTTGATTATACTGGCTCTTTGGACATATTGGCCAAAATGGGTGGTTCGTCCGGTGGCGCCCGCCCGAAAGTGTTTGTAACTATTGAAGGAAAACCATGGTTGGTCAAGTTTCCTTCTTCTTATGACCAATCTGATATTGGTCGGGTCGAATACAATTATTCTGTGATTGCAAAAAAATGCGGTATCGAAATACCGGAAACTGCTCTTTTAGAAGGAAAATACTTTGGCGTTCAACGCTTTGACAGGGATGGGAAGGAACGTATCCACATGCATACGGCCTCAGGTTTATTGTACGCAAGCCATCGTTTTCCTTCACTCGATTATATTGACTTGATAAAAGCAACCCTGGCACTTACAAAAGATATTGGGGAAGCATATAAAATGTTCCGCCTGATGGTCTTCAATATATTGACCGGCAACAAGGACGATCATGCAAAGAATTTTTCCTTTGTTTATATTTCAGGTAAATGGAAGCTTTCACCGGCTTATGATTTAACACCAAATATCGGATTTAATGGAAACCACTCCTCTACGATAGCAGGCAAAGGAAACCCTACTTTGGATGATATATATGAAGTGGCAAAACAATGTGGCCTTAAACTTAAAAAGGCGAAAGAAATTTTTGGAGAGGTCTATGACAATTGCATGGAAATACGGGTGGGTGAATGGCAATGAATTTAGGATATCCCCCTCTGGAGGGGGTAGGGGGAGGATTGATAATGTCATTTATGGAAAAAGCAAGTCCTAAGAACAATTGGCATTACAACAATAAACTTAAAATATTTGCTAGCCAACTTAGGAAGAATATGACAAAGGCAGAGGCTTGTTTGTGGAAATATGGTTTAAAATCAGGAAAATTATCGCACTGGAAATTCAACAGACAAAGTCCTATTCTGAACTATATTGCCGATTTCATGTGTAAAAATTTACTCATTATTATTGAAGTTGATAGCTTTACTCACGAATGGGATGAAACCTATAAAAAAGATAGGAAAAAAATGAAAATAAATTAGGATTTTAAGATAGTATCTTTACCGTAGGTGCCCAGCGGGGGGAGCCAGGTTTTTAACTGAGGCGCAAGCGATAGCCAATCCTAAAGAGAACAAATAAATACAATTTCGGATTAACCACGCACATTGCCCACACGAAAACCCGAAAAAGCTTTTGGTTAGGGATGTTGGTCAATATGGCCAATAAACCCGAGAACTGGTCATTCTAACTAAATATTTTTCGCTCAATCGCTATTTTCTCACTAGTCACCTTTTTGCTCATTCGTCTTTTCGCTCTCTCGAAAACACTATTATTAATTTAAACCCATATTTCAAATCAATAAAAGCAATTCATTAATGAAGATAATCTCCGTAGTAGGCGCCCGTCCAAATTTTATGAAAATTGCACCTTTTATCCATGCAATTGATAATCATAATAGTCAACAAGTTTATCCATCGAAGCCTCAGCATAGCGGGGAAACAACGAACAACAAACATATAAACCATCTTCTTATCCACACCGGACAACATTATGACGATAAAATGTCGAAGGCATTTTTCCGTGCATTGGATATCCCCGATGCCGATATAAATTTAGGGATCGGGTCGGGGACACATGCCGAACAGGTTGGGAATACAATGATAGCCCTGGAAAAGGTATTTGAAAAAGAGAAGCCGGACTGGGTAATTGTCGTGGGCGATGTGAACGCAACGTTGGCAGCTTCGGTAACGGCCAAGAAATTACATATCAAGGTCTGCCATATTGAGGCCGGGCTGCGATCGGGGGATATCAAAATGCCCGAGGAAATCAACCGCCTGGTGACCGACCGCCTTTCTGATTTATTGCTGGCACCCGATACAATCTCTGTTGAAAACCTACTGAAAGAAGGGACACCAAAGGAAAAAATCAAATTTGTCGGGAACATTATGATCGACACATTGGAAGCCAACAGGGAAAAAGCATCTACCCTGTCCATTGATAAAATAATTAAGGATAATTTACTAATCGGCAGGTATTTCCAGGGTCATGTTGAGCTTGTCGAAGCATATGCCCTCATCACTCTCCACCGCCCTTCCAATGTGGACAAAAAAGAAGTTTTCGGCCCTATCATCAATTTCCTGATCGATGAAGTGGCTACTGATATGCCCATCCTTTGGCCCATACATCCCCGTGCAAAGAAACAACTTGAAAAATTTGGGCTTTGGGATAGGGTAGTGAATACGGAAAACTTGATTTTATTGAATCCCCTTGGTTATCATGAAATGCTGTGCCTGAACATGGGTGCTGCGATCATGTTGACAGACAGTGGTGGATTGCAGGAAGAATGCACCATCCTGGGGACACCTTGCCTGACATTAAGGTGGAATACCGAACGACCCGTAACCCTTCGGGAACATGGCGGGGCAAGTGTTTTGGTGGGCAACAATGTGGAACGTATCCGAAAAGAATACCACGAAACTTTAAAACTGGGCAAAAAACCGGTCAGGCCCGAATTATGGGACGGGCACACGGCTGGAAGGTGCGTGGAAGAAATTGTCAATTCCTAAACCTTTTGGGTCGAAGTGGGTATTGGCATGGAGACCCGGAAGGTTGAAATGAATGGCACTTTGGGATTTTAACCATGGCCATGGCGCAGGCCAATCCTGAAGAGAATAAATAAACACAATTTTCGGATCAACCACACACAAAGCCCACACGAAAATCCGAAAAAGCGTTTGGTTAGGGATGTTGGTAAATATGCCCGATAAACCTAAAAACTTCGCAAAGTCGCCCTGTCAATCTATCGCCATGTCGCTCTCTCGCAATCTCTTATGAATTAACAAAATGTATCACATAACAACTGACATAAATGCCATCTCCATCCCTCAGTGGGACAACTTCATCGAAAACCATCCAAACGGAACGGTATTTCAATCCTATTCCATGTATTTGCTTTTTAAGGACACCAATAAGTTCGAACCTGTTGTTATTGCGGCATATGTTGACCACAAAATAGTTGGTATCTGCCTGAGCTCAATTATAAAGGAGTATTCCTCAAAGGTCGGTTTTCTAACATCCCGCACTATTTGCTACGGAGGGCCATTAATTGATGACACGAATGGGAACCCTGATGAAATTCTTGACTTGGTTTTGAAAAGGCTTATAAAGGAGGTGAAAAACAAATCGGTTTTTATTCAGTTCAGGAATTTCTTTGACCGATCAGAAAAAAAAAGCATTTTTGGGAAACACGGGTTCACACATATTGACTGGTTGAATTTTCAGGTTGACACTTCTGATAAAGCAACCACGGTCAAGGGAATTAGCAAGAGCAAAATCCGTCAGATCAACAAAGGCTTGAGGCTGGGGGCAAAAATCATAGACCCGGAAAACATTGAACAAGTCAGGAGCTTTTACATAATATTAAAAAACCTCTATAAAAACAAGGTTGGGAAGCCGCTGCCCGATTGGTCTTTTTTTGAAAATTTTTATTCAATGGCAAGAGAGGACAATCTCGGTATCATACGGCTGATACTTTACAAAAACAAAATAATTGGGGGCATTTTACTTCCATTATTACCTGGGAAGATAATTTATGAATGGTATATTTGCGGACTGGACAAGGAACATAAGGATATTTACCCAAGTGCACTTGCTACCTGGGCCCCTATTGAGTACGCAATGCAAAACAATATCGGCACATTTGATTTTATGGGGGCAGGCAGTCCTGACAAAGATTATGGCGTAAGGGAATTCAAGTCAAAGTTTGGGGGAAAACTTCTTAACTTTGGCCGTTTTGAAAGAGTGAACAACAAGTATCTGTACCGGGTTATAAAAACAGGGTTTAAAATCCTGGCTTTTTTACGAAACCAATAAAATGGGGAAAGTTAAAACAAACGATAAAAAGAAAAGGAGGATAAATGTCTATGTTTTTATTGACATTCTTATTATCCTTTTTTCCTTTTTGTTCTTTATATGGCTTAAATCTGCCCCGAATACACATTATTTAAGGAACTATATTACACCTTTGGTGATTTTTGCATTTATCTGGGTTTTTGTTTCTGTTATAATTTCCAAATACAATATCCGACAGGCCAAAAACATTAAGGATATCCTCATCCCGATTTTTATTGCGAACAGTACGATACTTACGATTATTTTAACTTTCATTTATGTGATTGGGGTGGCAAACTATTCAAGGATAATTGTTTTTGGCACCATCTTCCTGTCCACAACTGTGGAAATAATAATATCCTATCTTTATTTTTGGTATTTAAGGCCTGTTGTTCTTCCTGACCTTGAAGAAGAAACATATAAAAAACCAAAATATTACCCGATTGACAAATCCTTCAAATCCGAAGATAAACAGGATGTGAAGTTTATTGAAGACAGGGAACAAATAAAGAATATAATCATAAACGAAAGCAGCAGCAACGTATATGGCTTTATCGCCACTTATTTTGACGTGGGAGACCCTGTTAACCTATTGGTTTCCACAACAACACAATTTAATATTGACAAGCTCCCCGCCAATACGTATCAAAGTATAACAAACCTTCACAAGATCAACGATTTTCTCAGGATAAACAAGTTTATCGAATCGGTAAATACCAAGCTTCCCTACGGAGGTATCTTCATAGATAACGCTGAAACTTTTGAACTAAGGAAAAAAAGGATATTAAATAAATATCCCGTGTTCGTCAACTATTTTTACTATTTTTTCGATTTTTTGTTTACCCGTGTTTTCCCAAAACTGCCACTATTTAAAAAAATATATTTTTTCATTACATTGGGAAGGAACAGGGTCCTGTCAAAGGCCGAAGTCCTGGGCCGGTTATATTCATGCGGCTTCGAGTGTATCGAGGAAAGGTATATTGATGAAACACTTTATTTTGCGTTCCGTAAGACAAAAGAACCCTATTATGATCCAAATCCTTCGTACAGTCCATTGTTCAGGATGAACAGGATTGGTGAAGGCGGGAAAATGATAGGTATCTATAAGTTCAGGACTATGTACCCTTACTCTGAGTATTTACAGGAATTTGTGATCGGCAAACATGGTATATCAGGAGAAGGAAAACCGGAAAATGATTTTAGGTTAAACGATTGGGGGAAATTTTTGAGAAAATACTGGATAGATGAATTACCGCAACTGATCAATCTGCTCAAAGGTGAAATTAAGTTAGTGGGGGTAAGGCCCCTGAGCAAGCATTTTTTCAATTTGTACTCCGAAGAATTAAAAAAGAAACGGCTCGGCCACAAACCCGGCCTGATACCCCCTTTCTATGTCGATATGCCTAAATCGTTCGAAAGTATCATGGAATCAGAAATGAAATATTTGATCCTGTACGAAAGGAGTCCGTTTAGGACGGATGTTAGCTATTTCTTTAAAGCCCTTTACAATATAATTTTCAAAGGTGCGAGAAGTAAATAAAAATTGTTTGGAACTTTAGTTATTGATTATTTTTGTCCTCTAAACAAATACCTTGGTGGTTAAAGAAAATACACATAAGAATAAAAAATTGAAAGAGAAGATTATTATTATATTCATTGATATTTTAATAATTTCCGTTTCATTCTTATTGTTCGTGTGGATAAAACCGGCAACATTCAGGATTTATCTGCCAAAATATTTTCAACCGTTTCTCTATTTTGGCCTGGTCTGGATTTCTGTTTCATTGTTTATTTCGAAGTATAACCTGGAGAATGTTAAACGGTGGAAAGGCGAATTGATCGGCATTTTGATTACCAACCTCACCATACTTGCGATTATCTTGGTCTTGATGTTTTCTTACGGGGCTTTTAACTGGTCACGCCTTATAGTGTATGGGACAATTCTGTTGTCAACAATACTTGAAATTGCCATTGCATATATCTACTTTTCCTATAAAAACCCTGTTTTACTACCTGATTTTAAGTCTGTTAATAAACCTAAATTTTTCCCTGTTGATAAGTCATTCAAAGTGCCAAACAAAGATGATTCCGTATATATTGCAAATCGGGATCATATTAAAGAAATCATATTGGAGAACACAAGTAATGAGGTTTATAACTTTATTTCAAAGTATATTGATGTTGGGAACCCCAATAACCTTACACTTTCCACCTCAACACTTTTTAACATACAACAGCTCCCGGCGAACAGGTTCATCTCCCTTGTTAATTTGCACAAGATCAATGATATTCGCCGTATAAATAAATTCTTTGAAGCGTTAAATGAAAAACTGCCTGATGGGGGCCTGTGTATTAGCAGTGCCGAAACATATCATGTGAGGAAAGAAAATATCCTCGAAAAATATCCACCTGTTTTTAACAGGATTTATTATTTCTTTGATTTTATCTTTACCCGGGTATTCCCAAAACTACCTGTTTTTCATAGAATATATTACTTTATAACCCTGGGGAGGAACAGGGTCCTTTCCAAGGCCGAAACCCTTGGAAGGATTTACTCTTGCGGATTTGAATGTATTGAAGATAAATATATTGACGGTATGCTCTATTTTGTCGCCAGGAAAATCAAGCAACCTGCATTTGATATGAACCCGTCTTATGGCCCTTTGTTCAAAATGAAAAGAATCGGGAAAAACAAAAAATTCATCTATGTTTATAAACTAAGGACCATGCACCCTTATTCTGAGTACATTCAAGAATACGTGTACAATGCTTATGGTTCCCAAAATGGGGACAAAGCCGATAATGATTTCAGGGTCACATACTGGGGACGGTTTATGAGAAAATTCTGGATCGATGAATTACCCATGTTGATAAACCTTGTCAAAGGGGATCTCAAGCTTGTTGGTGTCAGGCCTCTTAGTGTCCACAAGTTCCACACTTATGACAAAAGGATCCAGGAAAAGAGGGTACGGTTTAAGCCCGGGCTGGTCCCTCCTTTTTATGCCGATTTACCAAAAAACTTTGAGGAGTTGCAAAAATCAGAAGAAGATTACCTCGACAAATATGAAAAAAACCCTTTCGCCACTGACCTCAACTATTTCTTTAAAGCTTTTTATAACATAATATTCAAACGTGCGCGCAGTAACTAAAATATTAATCGGTTTTCTATTCCTGTTCAGCCTGCAATCCACATTGTATTCACAGGTTGCTTATGAACATGTGTCCAATAAGAACATCTATGATTTTATGGATGAACTTGCGAACGAAAAGTTCATCGAAATTAATTCTGTGGTAAAACCTTATAGCAGGGGGTTTATTGCCGACAAATTGGTTGAGGCACAATCCTCATTAGATGAAATGAGTATCCGGCAAAAAAAGGAACTGGAGTTTTACTTAACAGGCTTTAAAGCAGAAATCGACTCCCTGCCCAACTACAACCCAAAATGGGATATTTTCAGGAAAAATGAACGCTTGGCCACAGCACTAAACCCATTTGGGGTTTTTTATAAAGATAAGTTGTTTACGGCAAGCGTAAAACCCATTTGGGGGATAAATTATTTTTTCAATGACAACGGCACTATCTGGCACCGATGGGGCGGGCTTGAAGCTACAGCTTATATCGGCAAACATTGGGGAATGTATGCCAGCCTCCGGGACAATACTGAATCCCAAATATTATCTGCCCCGGAATTTTTCACCCAAAGGGGCGGGGGCGGTAATTTCAAACGCAATGAGGCAGGTGGGGTCGATTTTAATGAGATGCGCGGCGGGGTAGTCTATTCCTGGAACTGGGGCTCCTTTGGCCTTGTGAAAGACCATGTGAATTGGGGAAATAATTACAATGGGCCCAATATCTTCAGCGACAGGCCACCCTCAATTACCCAGTTGAAACTACAGATGAAACCCGCAAAATGGTTTGAGTTGAACTATTTCCATGGTTGGTTGATCTCAATGGTTGTTGACAGTAGCAGATCCTATTATTACAATATTGGCAATTCCACATATTACCGTTCAACCTACCGTCCTAAATACATTGCCGCAAACATATTTACTTTCACTCCATGGAAAAACTTAAAGCTTTCTTTCGGAAATTCAATTATTTATAGCGACATGAATGTTTATCCCGGCTACCTGATCCCCATCATGTTTTATAAAGCCATCGACCATGTGGTCAATTCAAGTATCGACAATCAAAACTCACAACTGTTTTTCGACATTAGTTCCCGCCAAATAAAGAAGCTGAACCTGTATGCCAGTCTTTACGTCGATGAGTTTAAAACTTCGCGGGTTAGCGATAGCGAAACCAGTAATTTTTGGAGCTCAAAAATTGGGGTAAAGGAAAGCAATGTGTTGATCAACAACCTTTCAATAAATATTGAATATACCAAAACTGTTCCCATTACCTATCAGCACAGGGTTCCAACCCTTACATTTGAATCCAATAATTTCAATTTTGGGCATTATATGCGGGACAACTCCCAGGAGATATACGTGAGCCTCGAATATAAACCCATCAGGGGGCTGCACCTAAAGTCCTATTACTTATTGGCCCAACATGGCCCTGATTATTCTTATATCACCGGCCAAGATGCTGTCACATACCCATTTTTGGAAAAGGTTGCCTGGCAAAACCAGACCATTTCCATTAAAGCAACCTACGAATTTGCAAACAATGCCTATCTCTTTGCGGAATTCATCAGCAGCGATATTTCAGGGGACGAAGACCAGGTGAAGAAATATACTCCGGAGTTTTTCCGTGGGCAGCAAAATACCATTTCGACCGGATTTAATTTCGGGTTTTAGTTTCGCAGGTTTTTCACAAGAAGCTGTTTAGGTTGAATTATACTGATCGAATAGATATGCAAGCTGTATTTTGTAAAAGGGAACTTCTTAATTCAGTACTTTCTATAATATCAAACAGAAGTCTCCTAAAGTCAAAATATGCTAATCTATGAGCCGGAGTATCCCATCTTCCTTCCTTCCCAATTCCTTTTTTTAAAAAGGCTCTTGTCTTTTTACTACTTTTGCAGCTTTAAATTCAATATTGGATGAACAATCTTCGTTTTGATGTTTGTCATTCATTATGAATTTTGTTTCTAAAAAGAAAAATCATCTTGCTGCAAAATACTAAAATTCACAAATAATCAAATTTGAATCACCTATTGTTTTATCGGGCTTTTGTGTTTTAGTGCATTAGTGGCAATATGTAACTTATCAAACTGAACTTGTCACATTCTAAATTCATTAATTAATATTTTCACTATGAAAAAAATCTTTTCTTTCCTTATTATTTTAGCTTTAACAGGAATGGGCTATCAATCGTTTTCCTGTACCAATTTCCTTGTAACAAAGGGGGCTTCAACCGATGGTTCCACATTTATAAGCTATGCAGCCGATTCGCATGTTCTGTATGGTGAATTGTACCATTGGCCGGCTGCCACTTATCCCGAAGGGACCATGCTGGACGTTTACGAATGGGACACCGGGAAATTCCTTGGTCAGATAAAACAAGCTGCCGAAACTTACAATGTGGTCGGCAATATGAACGAATACCAGGTTGCCATTGGGGAAACCACGTATGGTGGGCTACATGATTTATATCACCAACCGGATGCCATTATGGATTATGGCAGTTTGATATACATTGGCCTGCAAAGATCGAAAACTGCCCGTGAAGCCATTAAAACAATGGTTGAACTTGTTGAGGAATATGGCTATTACAGTTCCGGCGAATCTTTTTCAGTTTCCGATCCCAACGAAGTTTGGATTTTTGAGATGATCGGGAAAGGTGAAGGGAAAAAAGGGGCCGTTTGGGTAGCCCGCCGTGTCCCTGAAGGATATGTTTCTGCACATGCCAACCAGGCAAGGATACAGACATTCCCATTTGCCGATGGTGAAAAGTCCATCACTTTTTCACAAAGGGATAAATTGGACAACCCTTCTGTTGAATGTTTTTATGCAGATGATGTAATTTCTTTCGCACGTGAAAAAGGGCTTTTTGATGGAAATGATGAAGATTTCAGCTTTTCTGATACGTATGCCCCCGTTGATTTTGGCGGGGCCCGTTTCTGCGAAGTGCGTGTTTGGTCTTTCTTCCGTTCGGTAAATTCGGGGATGGACAAATATTACGATTATGCTTCAGGGCACAACCTCAAAAACAGGATGCCCCTTTGGATCAAGCCTGACAGGAAAATCGCCGTGGAAGATGTAATGGATTATATGCGCGACCACCTTGAAGGGACACCCCTGGACATGACCAAAGACATGGGCGCAGGGGCCTTTGGCAATCCTTACCGTTGGAGGCCATTGACCTGGAAAGTGGATGGGGAAACCTATTGCAACGAAAGGGCCACTTCTACCCAACAAACAGGATTTGTGTTTGTGGCACAGGCCAGGAACTGGGTGCCCGAGCAGTTTGGCGGCATATTTTGGTTTGGAGTCGATGATGCTGCGAGTACCGTTTTCACCCCCATGTATTCGAGTATTACAAAAGTCCCGCACGCATTTGAAGTGGGAAACGGCGATATGATGGATTTTACTTTTGAATCGGGTTTCTGGGTTTTCAACCTGGTATCGAATTTCGCATATACCCGTTACAGTTACATCCATCCCGAGATCAGGGCCGAGCAAACCATGATGGAAGATAATTTCTTGCAACAAACAAAAGAAATCGACAAAAAGGCTTTGGCACTTTATAAAAACAATAAAGAGGAGGCCATTGCACTTCTTACCGATTATTCCACCAAGGCCGGTGACGAAACCGTAAAACATTGGTTGGACTTTTACACTTATTTGTTCACAAAATATATGGATGGCAATATCAAAGAGAAGGTGGACGTACCGGAAGGATACAAATACCATGTCCCAAAACTGAGCCAGCCGGGTTATGGTACGGATTGGTACAAACGGATCGTGGACGAAACCGGGGATCATTTTAAAATGCCCGGTGCACCAAGCCACTAAGCTTTCCTATCAAAATACCATACTGAAAAAATCCGTACAATTATTTATTGTACGGATTT
Source organism: Bacteroidota bacterium (assembly GCA_024278155.1). Classification (GTDB taxonomy): domain Bacteria; phylum Bacteroidota; class Bacteroidia; order Bacteroidales; family JAADJA01; genus JAADJA01. Next base: position 15,446 of record JAJRTT010000137.1, read on the forward strand.
TTTTCGTACATTTGCAAAATCATTTGTACATATAAAATAATTCGCTATGCAAACAATTGAAAAAACACGGTTTGATACAAGGTTGCCAAAAAAACAGAAAGAACTTTTTGAATATGCGGCACGGCTTGGAGGTTTTAGGACACTGACAGAATTTATGATTTACTCCGCACAGGAACAGGCCAATAAAATCATTGAAGACTATAATGTGATTTTAGAAAACGAAAAAGACAGGAAAGTTTTTTTCGAAGCAATCCTAAACCCACAAGAGCCGAACAATAGCTTGAAAAAGGCAGCTTTAAGATTTAATGAGGCAATCGGCAAATGAAAAGGTTTTTTACAGTCAGGTTAAATACAATCCACAAAAAAAAGGAATTTAAGTGCGGGAAAGAATTGTTGGATAATTATATCCGTAAACAAGCAAGTCAGGATGTAAAAAGAAAACTTGCCGTTTGCTTTGTCATTACCGATAATGAACATAATTTGCAGGGTTTTTATACGCTTTCCAATGCAAGTATCCCAAGGGAATATCTTCCAGGATCAATAAAAGGAAAACTACCTCCGTCATATCATAATTTGCCCGTAACATTGCTGGGAAGGCTTGCCGTGGACACTAAGTTCTCAGGACAAGGGTTTGGTGAGCTATTGTTAATGGATGCCTTAAAAAGGAGTTATTATGTTTCATCGCAGGGTATTGGATCAATAGCGGTTATCGCAGATCCTATTGATAAAAGCGCAATTCGTTTCTATAAAAAATATGGATTTATCCATTTAAAATTTAGCAATAAGATGTTTGTTCCGATGAAGACAATTTCAAA
>JAJRTT010000138.1 GCA_024278155.1 Bacteroidota bacterium
CCGTAATTGTTGGAGCAATTGGAAATGACCACCGGCAAACCATAAGTATCATGGTAAGCTCGCACAAGATGGTCGGAGCTGGCCTTGGATGCAGAATAGGGGCTGTGTGGGTCATAAGCGGTTTCTTCTGTAAAAACCCCTTCCACTCCAAGTGAACCATAAACTTCATCCGTGGAAATATGATAAAACAGTTTCCCCATAAAATTCATTTCCCAATATGATTTTGCCGCATTCAACAGATTGACCGTCCCCACAATGTTTGTCATGATAAACTCCATGGGATTGGTGATGGAGCGGTCAACATGGGATTCGGCGGCCAGATGGATCACTCCGTCAAAGCCATAATCCGTAAAAAGCTGTTGGATAAAATCGCCATCCACAATATCGCCCTTCACAAATTCATAATTGGGTTCGTTTTCGATTTCTGTCAGGTTTTCGAGGTTCCCGGCATAGGTAAGTTTATCGAGGTTCACGATTTTGTATTCAGGGTATTTCTTCACAAACAAGCTTACGACATGTGAGCCGATAAAGCCTGCCCCTCCGGTGATCAATATGGTTTTCATTTTTGTTGGTTTCTTAATTTTAATATTTCAAAACACCCATATTTATTACTCTTAATGAAAGTCTCAATCTCTTGTGAATAGTCGATTAAAATATTGACAATGGCTTTGGTTCTTAAATTTCCTGTACGTATCCAAATGATTTTTGGTGGAAAACCAAATAATGAAGTCAGATCATTGAAATCCGAATCCTGTGTGACAATTATGAAGTCCGATTTCTTTGCATACTCCCAGATTTGTCTGTCAGGCGCATTTATCAAACCTTCCTTTTTTACTGTTGTTGAACCGGTATGTTCTTCTGGAAGGAGTTTTAAAACCCTATGGGAAATATTTTGGTCAAACAGGAATCTCATACAGCAGCCTGGTATATTTTGTTTTCCCTATCGGCAGCATAACTTAGGGCCGCATAAATATCATTTTCGTTCAATTCATCAAAATCAGCCAATATATCCCCGACCGTCATCCCGGATGCAAGCCAACCAAGAATATCGCTTACCGTGATCCTCATTCCCCGGATACATGGTTTTCCGCCACGCTTGCCCGGTTCAATTGTTATTATGTGCTTATAATCTTTCATGTTTCAAATATTTCAGTAAATATACTGTTTTTTCTTTAGTTGATTTCAACTTTTTTATGGAGTAAAGATTTGTCCCTCCGGCAATCAATATGGTTTTTACTTTAACGGTTTGCAAATATGGCTCGTAGCCGTTTGTTCGTATGGTTTTTGTTGATTCCTTGTATTTTTTTATTCCTTCTCGTTTTTCTTAATAACTGCTAAACCGGCTATGGGCTGTGATTTGTTGTTGGTAGCCGTAACTTATTCATCTTCAATCGTTAACTTAAACCTAACAGAATGTATTTTTTCAAATAAACTTTGTTTACTTTTTATTGTTTTAGTGTCAACGTAAACCATAAATTCTTTGTAACGATTATAAGTAAAGTCAACTTTACTTTCTTCAAATATCTTCTTTATTAATTCTGCTTTTTCCTCGTCTTTTACCGAAAACATCAAAGCAGAAGCAGGTTTCATTCTCTTGTAAAGCCAATATGCATTTCTATTATCAATTGTTATACTCACATAACTTTGTGTGTAGCGAACTTCAATTTTTTCGTGTTTCGGTTTTAAGAACTCGAAAATATCTTTTGCAGCAGAATTTGTCCAAGGGGCATCGGTATTCCAAGTAGTCTCATTTACTTGTTTTGTTTCTTCTTCCTCTTCTGGTTCTATGTATATATCAATTATTTTTGAAAAGTTTAATATCTTGTCTCCATTTACTTCCAATAAATCTGCTTGTATAGCAATCATTGGAATATTAAGACTCATTAATTGTATGACATTGAAATATCTTCTATCAAAGGACTCTGCTACAAGTACACAAAAATGTTGTCTTTGGGGATACTTTCTTTTCTCATTATCCCAGTATTCAATTGCCCGAATAATGTGTGAAGGGTCAGTCTCCCCAAGCATTACTTCAACTTCATACATTAAATTTTCTTCAGGTTCCTTTAATAGAATATCAAGTCTGCCGCCAGATGCTTGCTTCTTTTCCTTATTAACAGGAACAAGATTTCCAAGTCCAAGTATTTTCGGATTATCATAAATAATATCTTGAAGCCAATATTCGTTTTTCCCGGCATTTCTTATGTAAATTTTCTTTCCAATTTTTATTTCATTTTCCATATGCTGTGGTATTTTACAGTTGCTAACTATTATGAATATGCATTATTATGTTCGTTTCTGTATGATGATGCTACGAAATTAGTATAATTTTTATATAAAGTGGAAGATGCAATCCGGGGATTCCCTTTCTCAGGACTATGCTGCGTGGCGAACAAATCTTAAGATTTGTATTTTATAAATCGTTTTTTCTGGTTTCAAAGATTGGAAACCATTGTTGAACATATACTAGGAACCGATTATCCTGCCGCCCGTTGGTGTTGTCACCAACGGGATTGACAAAACCTCCCGATGTCAACTGGAAGTCGTTTATGTAAGTGAGAACACCAATATGGGGCAGGAAATTATTCAACCTTCCGGGTTGCCACTGCATAGGCCATCTTCGACCCAAAAGGTTTAGTTGTTGGCCAGGGCCAGTTCCCATTTCCAGGCAGACCGCATCATTTCATCGATCCCTTTTTCGGCTTTCCAGCCCAGTTCACTATTGGCAAAAGCAGTATCGGCCCAGACTTTTCCAATGTCGCCGGCCCTTCTCTCCACGATTTTGTAGTTCAGTTTTACACCTGTTGCTTTTACAAAGGAATTGATTACCTCCAAAACTGAAAAACCATTGCCGGTCCCAAGGTTGAACATCCCTACGTCTTTTATTTTTCCTATTTGATTTTCCTATTTTTTTAAAGCGCTAAGTCAACATAAATAATATTAATATTAGAGCCAATATTCCAATGACTGTGGTAAATTTTCCCATATTTTTTGACTTAGTCCACCCTGATAGTGAAATCATTGTTATTAAAGAAATAATTCCTATAAAAAAGGAGATTCCTCCAACAAGTTTAGGAAACATTAAATCATCTCCTGAAACTTTAAATGGAAATCCTTCTGTTGTCATCATAAGAATTTTAGTCATTGAAAACAATGCAATCAAAAAGAAACTGGCAGCAATTGTAGCAGATTTCATTATAGTTCTCATCAAACGGTTATTGGTTTCTGAAACCAAAAAATTGGCTACTACCGCAACAGAAAAACCAGCCAACAACGAACTTATCATAATGATTTGGTCAGCGAGTTTATTCCAATACTCCAATGAGATTTCAATCATATTAATTCATTTTATTATTAATTTATAATGTAGTGTTCGTGCATTTTTTTTGCTTGCAGTTAACGGTTTGTATAAGAATAGTAGCCGATTTCGGAAGTAGATTTTTTCAATTTACTACTAAATTTTATGCGGACTACAATGTTCATATTTACTACAAACTTGGCTATTATTCTTATACTTTGGCAACAGTTATTGTTTATTTTGTCCAAGGTTCTTTGTCTGAAACGTCTTTGAATGTTTCTCCATCATAAACACTTATTCCAGACCAAGTACTAAACCAAAGTTGGCCTTTTTTGTCTTCAAAAATATGTTGAATTGTATTTGTAGCTAAACCGTCTTTGGTCGTAAATTGGGTAAATGATTTCCCGTCATATCGGTAAGCCCCAAAATTTTCAGCAGAGAACCAAATATTTCCTTTATTGTCTTCACAAAAATTATAGGTCTCTATGCCCTCAATATTTCCATCTTTTGTGAAGTCAGTAAAAGAGTTTCCATCATATTTGCTCACACCACCATAAAAAGTTCCAATCCAAATATTTCCTTGACTGTCTTCAAAAAGGTCAGCCACATTATTGTCGGTTAGCCCGTTTTTAGTTGTAAAAAACTCAAATTCACTACCATTAAATTTAGTGATACCATAGCTATCATTGACAAACCACAAATGCCCATTTTTATCTATTAAAATATCGCTGACTCTGTTTTCTGATAACATAGGTTCTGGCTTAGGGACATCAGGTTTCGGAACTTTGAAAGTCTCAAAGGTGGTTCCGTCGAATTTACTAACACCACCAACAGTAGCAATCCAAATAATTCCGTTTTTGTCAATTTCAATGTCCCAAATCTCATTATCGATTAATCCATTTTCTTCTGAATAATTTGTAAATGTATTTCCGTTATATTTTGTTAGACCACCGGAAGTGCCTAACCAAATATTCCCTATATCATCTTCAATAATAGCCCTTACTGCACTACCACCCAATCTATCTTTTAAAGTATATTGTTTCAGGGAATCACCATTATAAACGATTACTCCATCGTGGTTGGTGCAAAACCAAAAATTATCACTTTTGTCTTCATACATCTGCCAAATAAACTCACTTACCATTCCATTTAGGTTTGCGTGGATTTGAGGGAAAACTGTATTATTTCCAAAGAAATTAGTTTGTTCATTTTTTACTGCTTTTTCAATGATTTGTTGATTTAAATCGGAAGTTCTTTCTTTTGAAGATTTTTCATTTTCCTGTTTGCAAGAAAAAAAAAGCAGTGTAAATAAAACCAAGTATAGAGGTTTTAAAGCTGAAATGGTAGTTGTTTTGATTATATTCATTTACTTTCTTATGTTATGAAGAATTTTTTTTGGTTCTAATTGTTGCCAACAATTTGGAAACCATTGTTGAATAAATGTGGGAAACCGATTATCCTGCCGACCGTTGGTGTTGTCACCAACGGGATTGACAAAACCTCCCGATGTCAACCGGAAATCGTTTATGTTGGCGACAACACCAACATGGGGCAGGAGATTCATCCAACCTTCCGGGTTGCCACTGCATAGACCTTCTTCGACCCAAAAGGTTTACTTGTTGGCCAGGGCAAGTTCCCATTTCCAGGCAGACCGCATCATTTCATCGATCCCTTTTTCGGCTTTCCAGCCCAGTTCACTATTGGCAAAAGTAGTATCGGCCCAGACTTTTTCAATGTCGCCGGCCCTTCTCTCCACGGTTTTGTAGTTCAGTTTAACGCCCGTTGTTTTTTCAAATGAATTGATCACCTCCAAAACTGAAAAACCATTGCCGGTCCCAAGGTTGAACATCTCCACTTTGCTTTTGCCTTTATTGTTGAGCAAACGGTCAATGGCCACCACATGGGCTTTTGCCAAATCGACCACATGGATATAGTCGCGGATGGCCGTTCCGTCCGGTGTGTTGTAATCATCCCCAAAAACACTTAGCATTTCCCGGATGCCTATTGCAGTTTGTGTTAGGAATGGTATTAAATTATTGGGCACACCCAATGGCAGTTCACCGATCAAAGCCGATTCGTGCGCACCTATGGGATTGAAATAGCGGAGCAAAACCGCTTTTATGGAAGAGGTTGCAACCGTGTTTTCGATAATTTCCTC
>JAJRTT010000139.1 GCA_024278155.1 Bacteroidota bacterium
GAAGTGGCGAAAATATTGATTGTTAATTAGGTTTGAAGTTGCGAGCTTTGGCGTTAAGGCTTGCAAGTTATGTGTCGGGAATTGATCTTGTCTTTACAAAAGAAATACTGAAAGCCCCATGCTGGAAAAAACCCGTGGAATTGTTTTCCGTAAAATCAAATACTCGGAAAGCAGCCTTATCCTTCAGGTTTATACTGAGAAATTCGGTTTGCAATCGTTGATGGCAAAGGGGGCGAGAAGCCGGAAATCGAAATTGAAGGCAGGCCTTTTCCAACACCTTGCATTGCTTGACCTGGTAATTTACCGAAACGAAAAAAAAGACATCCATCACATCAAAGAAGTTAAACCCGTTTACCCGTTTTCATCCATCCCATTCGATATCCGAAAAAGTTCCCTTGTTGTTTTCATGAACGAAGTGCTTTTAAAGTCGATAAAAGAGGAGGAAGAAAATGAAGGTTTGTTCCGGTTTTTGTTTAATTCAATTCAGATACTCGATATAAAAAAAGAGGGGATCGCGGAATTCCATTTGCTATTTCTTGTCCTGCTTTCAAAGTTCCTGGGGTTTTTCCCTAAAAAAAACTTCTCCGAGAGCAATCAAACGTTTGATTTGCAGGAAGGGAAATTCATTAAAAGTTCAGAAGCCAGTGACTTGTTGATGCCCGTGCCTTTTAGTAAATATCTTTTTCGTTTCTTGTCCCTCAATTATGATTCAGAAGAAAACCTGAAAATCCCGGGAAACCTGAAAAATGGTTTTCTGGATTATCTCCTGAAATATTACCGTATCCATTTACCGGGTTTCGGGGAATTGAAATCGCATATTATACTGCGCGAGGTTTTGGGTTAACGCAACTGGTAACAGTCTGAAGGAAAACGTTATTGCCGAACCACTGCGCCGGCCATGTGTGGTAGCGTGAGCCTGCCTGCCGCAGGCAGGGAATCCCTTTGCTATTACGGCAGCCCACCATTGCGGTTTATTGCTTTGTGGCCTTTCATAGTGGGGGGATTCCTCACCCTTGCACCTATTCCTTCCCCGGGGTTCGGAATGACAACGGGAGAAAGAGCCCCAAAAGCTGTTGGAGAAGTAATCCGTCCAAAGGAAACAATAAATCATTAAAACCAATGGCTTGTCTGTATTCTTTTTTATCTTCGCATTTCTTATTTAAAGAATGACTTTGAAACGTTTTTTCAATAAAAATAGTGTTCGAAAAGCATTGCCGTTCCTGGTTTTGTTGATCCTGGCAATCCTTGGGTACTGGCAAATCGCCATGTTTCGCCATCCCTTGAAATGGGACATCGTCGATCAGGCTTTCCCCTGGAAATATTTTATCGGGGAAAGCTTGCAACACCACATCCTCCCCTTATGGAACCCTTACCAATACTGCGGTTATCCAATCCATGCCGACCCACAAAGTTCGGCCTGGTATCCCATGACCTGGTTTTTTGGATATATTTGGGGATATTCCATCTATATGTTGTCCATTGATTTTACCCTACATATTTTCCTTGCGGGAAGCGGGATGTTTTTACTTGGGAAAAAAATGGGGTTTCAGGAAAAAGTTGCCTTGATGATGGGTATCGCATATATGTTTTCGGGTTTCCTTGTTGGCAATGCACAGCATTTCATGTGGATCATAAGTGCCACCTGGATACCGTTTGTCCTTTATGCTTATATTGATCTTTACCAAGAACAGAAATTGAAACAGGCTGTCACCTTTGGGCTTTTTATGTTTATGATGGTAACCGGTGGCTACCCTGCCTTCACCATGATATTGCTCTATCTGTTAATCCTGCTTTTCGTTCAGTTATCCTTTAGCATTTACCGGAATGAAGGACGGCCTCCCTTATATCGTTTTTTCAGGGTGAATGCTTATGCACTGTTGTTTTCGGTTACAAATTCAATGGTGATGTTGATTTCGGTTTGGAAGCTGATGCCCGAACTCACACGGACAGGGGGCATACCCTTGCGGGATGCACTTGAAGGCCCACTTTCCCCGCAAAGCCTGATTTCGTTCTTTCTTCCATTTGGTGTTGTGAACCACGATATGTCGTTTTTCGCGACCGACCTTTCCATGTCCAATGTCTATTTTGGCCTTTTCATGTTTATCTTCTTTGTTGCAAGTTTCCTTATGAAGAAACCGCCATTTTTTAAACTGTTCTTGTTTTGGGGTTTGTTCATTTTGTCGGCGGCGGTTGGGAGTGCACTTCCCGTGAGGGAATTCCTCTACTATTATGTCCCTTTCTTTGATGTTTTCAGGTTCCCTTCCCTGCTCCGGATTTTTGTCATTATCAGTTTTGTTGTCCTTGCCGGGTTTGCAATAAACGAATTCCTCTCGGACAGGGAAAAACATTTAAAGAAAATAAAAATTGCTACCTTGATCACAGGTTTTTCTTTATTGATGACAATTGTGGTCTTTAGCTTTGGCCAATATATCAACCTTGGCGAATATCTTGCGGATGGAAACCTTTTTAGTTTCTCCAAAAAGACGTCCATCGCCCAGCAAACCTTCTTTCAGGGATCCGTTCAATTGGTTTTGCTGGCTTTGTTTTTTATACTGGTTTCAAAAACAAAGGGCCCGAAAAGGATTTCGTCTTTTCTCATTGTTCTTGTTGTTGTTGATTTAATCTTTGCTGTACAACTGAATGCCCCTTTTACGGTTTACGAAAAAAAGTTTTCACAAAAAGCCATTTATGAAGCGAGACAAAAACAACCCTTTGGGTTTCCTCTTCCTGCCTTGCATCCAGTGGCCGATAACAATGACCGAACATCCCCTCATTTCGTCAGTTCATGGAGAAACCTGAATATTTTTCACAAACAAATTGCCTGGGACGGATATAACCCGGCACAATTGCGCAATTTTGTTTTCCTTGAAGATTCATTGAAACCCCTGTTTAAGGCTACGATCCAAAACCCGCCTATCTATCTTGGAAGTGGTTTTTATTCAAATGAACTCCTGAAAGACAAATCAACATTAAACAATGTGGATTCTTCCATGGTTTTTTTATCAAATGAGGATTTGTCAAAAATTAATGTGGAAGCCCCCCGGTCAGGGGACAATGTTCGGTTTACAGGTTTTTCGCCCAACAGGGTCCAGGTTCAAACCAAAACTTCTCACCAAAGTTTTTTAGTATTTTTACAAAGCAAATATTATGGATGGGAAGCTGAGGTCGATGGGGTTGAAACCATTGTTTATAAACCCAATATTGCTTTTATGGGCGTGCAGGTCCCCGAAGGTGAACATCAGGTTGTATTTTCCTATAAACCCCGATTTGTGGTTTTTGGTTTTTATTTCTCA
>JAJRTT010000140.1 GCA_024278155.1 Bacteroidota bacterium
GGCTTATCCAATAAAAACGAACTGGATATCATACAGAAGAAGTTTGTCGAAAAAGGGGCCATACAATGTGGTTTTTGCACGCCCGGAATGGTTTTGACATCTTATGCCCTGTTAAAAGAAAACACGAACCCAACAAAAGAAGAAATACAGGAAGCTCTTTCAGGTAATTTATGCCGGTGCACCGGATATAAAAAGATTATCGAAGCGGTTAGTTCCTGTACCGAAAGCCCCGTAAACAAAATAATCACAAACAAAAGCAAATACCGAACTGTTGGCAAACCAGCACCATACATTGAGGCTGTGAAAAAGGTCAATGGAACTGCTGATTATGCAGATGACATATATATAAAAAACGCATTGCATTGCCGCTTTCTGAGGGCCACGTACGCCCATGCGACAATTGAATCAATTGACACATCAGAGGCAGAAAGTATTACGGGGGTCCGAAAAATCATAACGGGCCGGGATATTACAAACAAATTCGGGGTGCTGCCAATTTCCGAAGATGAAACGGCAATGGCCGTGGAAAAGACAAGGTACATTGGTGAGGCTGTTGCCGCTGTTGCCGCTGATACTGCCGAAATTGCCAAAGAGGCAATCAAAAAAATAAAAGTAAAGTACAAACCCTTAAAAGAATACTTCGACCCAGAAGATTCAATTAACGACATTGGTGAAAACGAAAAAATTCATGCCCATTGCAAATTCAACAACAATATCCACAAGAAATCGGAATTGCGTTTTGGCGACCAAAAGCAAGGATATGATGATTCATTTTACAAATGCGAAAACGATTTCGAATTCCATGGTGTAAACCACGGTTTTACCGAACCACATGCCGCAGCAGCATATTGGGACGAAAATGGTTTGACCGTTGTATCAGCTACCCAGGTCCCCCATTATTTACACCGGGCACTTGCCAAAGTACTCGAACTTCCCCTTAACCGGATCAGGGTAATAAAACCATATTTGGGAAGTGGCTTTGGCGGAAAAAGCGATCCCTTCCCGCACGAAATCACCATAGCTTATCTTGCAAAGGAACTTGGGACACCAATTCGGACAGTCCTGTCAAGAGAGGAAGTGTTTTTGACAAATCATGGTCGGCACCCCACAAAAATAAAAATGAAAGTAGGGATGGGCAAAGATTTGAAACTGAAGGTTATTGATGCCGATATTATTATTGATGGTGGTGCTTATGGCAGTTTTGGCGTAGTTACAAGTTACTATAACGGGGTTTTATTGCAAGGCCCCTACAAGGTTGACAATTTTGGGTTCAGGGCCAGGAGGGTTTACACCAACAAACCACAATGTGGTGCCATGCGGGGCCACGGAGCTGTTAACCCGCGCTATGCCATGGAAACGGCAATTGACATATTGGCCCATCAGGCAAAAAAGGATCCCTGTGAAATCAGGTTATTGAACTATTTAAGCTCAAATACCCTTACGGTGGGACAATACCGGATTACCTCAAACGGAAGTGCTGATGCCCTTAAGGCTGTTATGGGGAAATCGGACTGGGAAAACAAGTTCGGAAAACTCCCCTATGGCCATGGGATTGGAGTGGCATCGGGTTTTTTTATAAGCGGTAGTGCCTTGCCCATCCATTGGAATGAATACCCACAATCAGTAGTCCACCTAAAAGTTGATTTCGACGGAAGGGTAGTTGTTTCGTCAGGGGCAAGTGATATGGGACAAGGCAGTGACACAATGCTGGCAATAATTGTTGCCGAAGTCCTGGGGCTTACCACCGAAAACATATATGTGCACGTTGCCGACACATTGCTTACCCCGGTCGATCTGGGGAGCTATTCGAGCAGGGTAACTTTCATGGCCGGCAATGCAGCAAAACATGCTGCCGAAAACCTCAGGAAACTGATTGCCGGTTCGATTACAAAAAAATTCGGCGTTTCACAAGTTGAACTGAACTTTGAAAACGAAAAGGTTTTTTCCAATGACAAATCCATTGACCTGAGATGGTTCGAGGCCATTGAGCTTGCCACCCGGAAAGTAGGTTCCTTAACGGTAAGCGGCCATTACAACTCACCAAAACTGGGCGGCACGTTCAAAGGTGCCGGAGCCGGTCTTAGCCCCTCCTACTCTTTCGGAAGTGTAATTGTTGAAGTAAAAGTAAATATACAAAGCGGTTTCGTGGAAATTGTTGATATTTGGGGAGCCCACGACTGTGGTATGGCAATCAACCCGCTTGCAGTTGAAGGGCAGCTCGAGGGATCGTGGCACATGGGTTTGGGCCAGGCAATGAGCGAAGAAATGAAATACCATAAAGGCCTTTTGTTGAACAGCAATTTCCTGGATTACAAAATCCCCACAAGCCTTGATACACCGGACATTGACACAACAATAATTGAAAGCGACGACCCTGAAGGCCCGTTTGGGGCCAAGGAAACCGGCGAGGGGGCCTTGCACCCTGTTATTCCCGCGATCGGGAATGCGGTATTCAATGCCATTGGAAAAAGGATCAAATCATTGCCCATAACACCGGATAAAGTCTTGAAGGCCTTATCGGAAAACCAATATTAAAAACGGACAGCACTAAAATGGCCAATCCAGCAAATATGGAAAAATACTTTACGCCCAAGACTATTTTGGAGGCTGTTGAGATTGCAACAGACAATATTGGTTTTTTGTTTATTTCCGGCGGGACCGATATTATGCCAAACAAACAGCAAGGCAACCTTGAATTTACTTGCCTTATCGATTTAGGGAATATTCCTGAAATGCGATCCACAAAACTTGAAGGGGATTACTATGCAATAGGTGCTTCGGTTAAATTATCTGAGATAATCGCTGATGGATATATCATTGAAAATTTCAAGGCCCTTGTTGATGCGGCAAAATCCGTTGCTTCGCCATTAATAAGAAACCAGGCGACAATTGGAGGGAATATCCTGTGTGAAAACAGGTGTGTTTTCTATAATCAATCTGAACTGTGGAGGGAAGCGGCAGGATATTGCCTTAAATGTGGCGGCGGCATCTGCATTGCCACAGGAGGAAAAAAATCATGCCTTTCGAAATTTGTTTCTGATATGGCCCCTGCGTTGATTAGCCTAAATGCTAAAGTTGTTTTGGTTGATCGGGATTCTGAAAAAACAATCCCCCTGGAAGAATTATATACCGGTGATGGCATTGATTCCAAGAAAATAAAAAACGGTATGGTCCTAAAATCCATCCTTCTACCGGTAAACCAGGGCATTAGGGCGTCTTTTAAAAAACTTCGGCAAAGAAAAGCATTGGAATTCACTTCGCTTACGGTAGCGGTCTCGGTTGATAACAGTGGCACGGTTATAATTGCCGCATCGGGTGTTGCACCAGCTCCCCTTGTTGTGAAAGCATCGAAAACAGACCCATTCGATTCAATTTACAAAGAAGTGAACAAGAAATCCAGGATAATCAACAACGATATTCTCGACCGCCAATACAGAAAATCGATGCTAAAGGTATATTTGCACGATTGCCTCAAAGAAATCGACATACAATAATGGCATAACTTAAACTGACAAAATATGACAAGCATTCAATACAAACACCCCGACTATTTTAATGTCGATGAACTTTTTACGGATGAACACAAACTTATCAGGGATTCCATAAGGGATTGGGTTAACCGAAGGGTAAAACCAATAATAGATGAAGCTTGCCAGGAACATGAATTCCCTGCTTACCTGACCAGAGAATTAGGGGAAATTGGTGCTTTTGGCCCTTACATCCCCGAAAGCTATGGAGGTGCTGGATTAGACCAGATTTCTTACGGTTTGATAATGCAGGAACTCGAAAGGGGCGATTCGGCGATACGTTCAGCGGCTTCCGTTCAATCATCTCTGGTAATGTACCCGATTTTTAAGTTCGGTTCAGAAGAACAAAGGTTAAAATACCTGCCCCTGTTGGCAACAGGTGAAAAAGTTGGTGCTTTTGGATTAACGGAACCCAATCACGGCTCAGATCCGGGCAATATGAAAACAAAATTTATCGATAAAGGTGACCATTTTCTTTTGAACGGGGCAAAAATGTGGATAACCAATGCCACAAATGCCGATGTTTGCGTTGTTTGGGCAAAAGACGAAAAGGGTGTTATAAAAGGGTTGATCGTTGAAAAAGGGATGCCGGGTTTTACCGCTCCTGAAACCCATAACAAATGGTCGTTGAGGGCATCGATTACAGGTGAGCTTGTTTTCGACAATGTAAAAGTCCCCAAAGAAAACCTGCTGCCCGGGGTTAAAGGATTAAAAGGGCCTTTAATGTGCCTGAATTCGGCACGTTATGGAATTGCCTGGGGGGTTATCGGGGCAGCATGTGATTGTTATGATGCAGCCTTAAGGTACTCCCTCGAACGAAAACAATTCAACAAACCCATTGGCGGCTTTCAACTAACCCAGAAAAAACTGGCCGAGATATTGACCGAAATAACCAAAGCACAACTACTTGCATGGCGGCTTGGTACCTTGAGGAACAATGACAAGGCAACACCGGCTCAAATCTCAATGGCAAAAAGGAACAATGTGGAAATGGCCTTGAAAATTGCGAGGGATTCAAGGCAGATATTAGGGGCAATGGGGATAACCGGGGATTTCCCAATGATGAGGCACATGATGAACCTGGAATCAGTAATTACCTATGAAGGGACGCACGACATACATCTACTAATTACGGGAATGGATATAACAGGGATAAATGCATTTCTGTAAACCGTTAAACCTCAACCTATGAAAAAAGCCTATATCATAGACGCACTTCGCACCCCGATTGGAAAATATGGAGGCTCGTTAAGCAATGTCCGACCTGATGACCTTGCTGCACTTGTAATAAAGAAATTAATCGACAGAAACCCTGAAATCCCTATTGACAAAATCGAGGATGTAATTTTGGGCTGCACAAACCAGGCCGGTGAAGACAACAGGAATGTTGCCCGGATGGCTTCATTGCTGGCCGGGCTCCCAGCAGAAACCGCAGGGGTAACGATAAACAGGCTCTGCGCTTCGGGAATGCAGGCCGTTATTGATGCAACAAGGGCAATAAAGCTTGGTGAAGGGGATGTTTTTATTGCCGGTGGAACGGAAAGCATGTCTCGTGCACCATGGGTAATTGCTAAAAGCGAAAAACAATTCGGGCGCAATCCCCAAATCTTTGATTCAACAATTGGATGGCGCTTCACGAATAAAAAACTTACAGCAAAATATTTTCCGTATTCTATGGGCGAAACTGCCGAAAACATTGCAACGAAATATAACATCGGCAGAACGGAACAAGATGAATTTGCCTTTGCCTCCCAAAAAAAATATAAAAATGCCTTAGAACAAGGCAAATTCAATAATGAAATAACACCTGTATCAGTTCCTCAACGAAAGAAAGACCCATTGATTGTCGATCGCGACGAACACCCAAGACCTGGCGTTAGCCTTGAAGCACTTTCAAAACTCAAACCTGCGTTTATCGAGGGCGGGACAGTTACCGCCGGAAGCTCATCAGGGATAAATGATGGTGCCGCTGCCTTAATCATGGTTTCGGAAGACGTTGTGAAGCAATATAATTTAAGGCCCCTGGCAAAAATCGTTTCATCTGCAGTGGCCGGTGTCGATCCATCCTTTATGGGGATCGGGCCTGTTCCCGCAACACGCAAAGCTTTAAAAAGGGCCGGGTTAGAAACAAACGATATTGACCTGGTCGAACTCAACGAAGCGTTCTCGTCGCAATCAATTGCATGTATCAGGGAACTGAACCTTAAAGAAGAAATAGTAAATGTTAACGGAGGGGCTATCGCATTGGGCCATCCTTTGGGTTGTACGGGTGCAAGGATAATAACCACTTTGGTCCACGAAATGTCGCGCCGGGAAAATTGCCGCTACGGCCTTGCCACACTTTGTGTTGGGGTGGGCCAGGGCACTGCCGTGATTTTCGAAAAAGTGTAAAACCCTTGTTCATCCTATTTGTTTCTTGAAAGCAACGAATTAATAGAAGTCCCCTTTAAAAAATTGTACTGCCGATGCTCCTCCCTCCGTCAACATGAATTATCTGTCCGGTAATAAAATCGCTTTTCCCTGAAACCAGAAACGAAACTACGTTGGCAATATCTTCAGGTTTCCCAAGCTTTTTTGTAGGCTGTGCACTTATCAATTGTTGCATTACTTCTTCTGAAAGGGATTGGGTCAATGGTGTGTCGATGAGCCCGGGAGCGACAGCGTTTACGTTTACATTGTATTTACCCAGCTCAAGTGCCAGCACTCGCGTAAGGCCCACGATCCCAGCCTTTGAAGCCGTATAATTTGATTGGCCGCGGTTATTCCCCAACCAAGCCCTTGAAGAAATATTCACGATTTTCCCAAATTTTTGATCCCTCATAATAATTGCCGCCTCCCGGCACATCATCCATGTCCCTTTTAAGTTTACATCAACGACA
>JAJRTT010000141.1 GCA_024278155.1 Bacteroidota bacterium
ATAAGAAAAGGGAGAGGAAAACAGGAATTTTCATTGAAGTCGTTTTTTTGGTAAAAGTAGTAAATCATTTAAAAATCCATTTGCAAGGCAGGGATTATTGATGGGCCGGCAAATGTCAGGGTTCAACCCGATGGGGAAACCTTTTTTCAATTGAGGATAGTGCTTATGTTGATCTTATAAGCTTTGAAAAGGATTGGTATCAGATCAGTCTTTGTGGTTTGGCAAAACTATGGGATAACAGATAAAATAAATTTCGAATATGCAGTCAGTTAGTGCTAACACCATCTTGTCAAACATATTGGTGCTTTCTGACCTTAATACTTTCTGCCCCCAGTTGGTGTTGTCACCAACTGGAACCCATCTGCCTCTTACTAATATTCCAACAACCCCTCAATAGCCGAATAAATCTTATCCGTATTTGGCAAAGTGGCATTTTCAAGGATGCGGTTAAACCCGACGGGCACAAATTCGGAACCCACTCTCTTGACAGGGGCATCGAGATATTCAAAAGCATCTTCCATAATGATGGAGGCCAGTTCCCCGCCAAACCCGCCAAAGACCTTGTCTTCGTGAACGATCAAGGCTTTGTTGGTTTTCTTTACAGATTCCAGGATTGTTTCCTTGTCAAGCGGAATAAGCGAACGCAAATCAATTACCTCGATATTCGCCTGTTTCTCATTGGCCGCTTTTTCAGCGGCTTCAAGGCACATATGGGTCGTGTTGCCGTAAGTGATAATCGTAAGGTCGCTTCCTTCACGTCTTATCCTGGCTTTCCCAAAAGGGACTTCAAATCCTTCCGGGACGACTGTTTCGGCTGCTGGGTCGTTGTACAAGGCCTTTGGTTCCAGAAAGAGGGTAGGGCCTTCGGAGCGGATGCTCGTGCGTAGCAATCCCGCGGCATCATCGGCATAGGAAGGGTAAACCACCCGGATTCCGGGGAATGTGGTCAAAGCACCTTCAATGGTTTGTGAATGGTAAAGCCCGCCGCCGATATAACCACCTGAAGCCAGCCGGATGGTAACGTTGGGCGAAAACTGCCCGTTCGTCCGCCAGTATTCGTGGGTCATTTCCACGAACTGCTCCATGGCCGGCCAGAAGTAGTCGGCAAACTCGGCACCTTCCACCACAATGCGGATGTCTTTGTTGAAACGGCTCATGCCATTGGCCGTGCCCAAAATAAAATCTTCGGCAATAGGGGCATTGAAAACCCGCTCTTTTCCAAATTCCTGTTGCAGCCCTTTTGAAACATTGAAAATCCCACCCTTCTCTTTGTGGGCCATGTCCTGTCCCCAAATGTAGGTGTCGGGGTTTCTTCGGAACTCCTCTTTCAGGGTTTCGTTCAGGGCTTTTATCAACCTTGTTTTTTCCCCGCTTTCGTTGTGGAGGCCATCCTTGAATTTTACAGGGACATAAGCCGCCGGGATCAAATGATCGAAAATGGAACCGGGCGAAGGTTTGGGAGCTGCTAATGCAGCTTTGTGTGCCTTTGAAACCTCTTTTTTTATTTCCGCATCAATGGCGTTCAGTTCATCTTCCGTAAAGCGTTTTGCGGCGACCATTATTTTCCGGAAACGGTTCAATGGGTCGGCGGCGAGAACGCAATGCCTTTCGTCTTCGTCCCTGTACAGTTTATGGTCATCGGAATTGGAGTGCGAGCCCATCCTTACCGTTGTTGCGTGAACGATGGCCGGCATTTGGTTTTCTTCCACATATTGCTTTGCCTCGGTCATGGTGTTTATCGAATCGAAAACACTTTTCCCGTCACAGAAGAAAATCCGAAGGTTTTTAAACCCCCTGAAATTATCGGCTGCTTTCAGATTGGCCGTCTGGTCGCGTTTCGGAACGGAAATCCCAAAACGGTTGTCCTGGAAAACAAAAATTACCGGAAGCTTTTCGTTGGTTGCCCCGTTGATGGCCTCGTAAACATAACCTTCCGAAGTGGAAGATTCGCCCTGTGAGCTGATGGCCACGCCTTTGGCCTTGTATTTCGTTATCCCGCGTGCCACGCCCGCAGCATGGAGCGTGTGGTTTCCCGTACAGGAAGAAACATTGTGGATGTTCCATTCGGGTTTGGCAAAGTGGTTCGACATATGCCGGCCCGCACCTGCGATATCGGTAGCCTTTGAAATCCCGTTCAGGATTATTTCTTCGGCGGTAAGCCCGGCAGAAAGTACGGTGAGCATATCGCGGTAATAGGGGAAAAGGTGGTCGGCCTTGCGGTCGAAAACCTGGCCGATGGCAAGCTGTATCCCGTCATGGCCCGCATAAGGTGCATGGTAGGACCAGCCAAGGGCCTGCTTGAGGTAATTGGGGGCTTTTTCATCAAGTTGCCTCCCCAAAGACAAGAGTGAATACCATTTCTTTAAGAGTGCTTTCGGGGTTTTCTCGATCGTATATTTTCTTGTGGGATTCATAATATCTTAAATCTAAACTTTTGTACCTTTATTGAATTTTACACCATAACAAAGTTCATTGTAAAAAGTTTAAATTATTGGCTTAGCCTAAATAATTCATGAATTGATCAGGTTAGATAATTGTTGGGTGGTTTTTTCGGTTTATTTAATGTTGCCTACGGGTTTCTTTCCGGTAACAACAATGATGCAAGCTCAAATAAAAAAACCATGTTTTATAATTTCCGTTTGGTGATTCCGTTTAAAATTAGGTATTTTTGCCAGAAGCCTGAATTCTTAACCACAAAGGCTTTTTTCGGGATATTAGCAACCTATAATTATTGACCTGGTGAACACGAATAAATCCATCATATCGAAAACCCTGTTTTGTTTCCTGATGTTTTTATGGTTTGTGCCTTCTTCTTTGAATGCGCAAAAGGTAGGACTAGTATTGAGTGGGGGAGGGCCGCGCGGGGTTTCCCATATCGGTGTCCTGAAAGCCCTTGAGGAAAATGGGATCCCCATTGATTATATTTCGGGGAGCTCGATGGGGGCAATTATCGGGGGATTGTACGCCAGTGGCTATTCGCCCGAAGAAATCGAAAAAATCGTGGCATCCGATAAAATGCAGGAATGGATTGCCGGGGGGATTACGAGTAAATACCGCTATTATTTTAAACAGCCCGATGCCAATGCTTCGTGGCACCTTTTCAAAATCGCCATTGATTCCGTGTTGCGCCTTACCATTCCTACGGATATCAGTGCGCATTATGAGCTCGATTATGGTTTTATGAACCTGTTTGCCGGTGCCAGTGCGGCATCTTCTTATGATTTTGACAGCCTGATGATCCCTTTTCGTTGCGTGGCTTCTGATATTGCCGATAACAAACAAGTAGTCCTGCGCAGCGGTGAACTGGGAAAAGCCGTTAGGGCATCTTCCACGTTCCCGTTTTTTTTCAACCCCATTTCCATAGATGGAAAATTGCTTTTTGATGGTGGCATGTACAACAATTTTCCCGTTGATGTACTTATTGATGAATTTTTGCCGGACGTGATCATAGGCTCTAAAGCAGCTTCCAATTATGGCCCTCCCAAAGAGTTCGACCTGATTTCGCAGGTGCAGACCATGTTGATGAGGGACACCAAGTATTCCGTTGATACCTCTCTGGGGGTTTTGATAGTCCCCGAGTTGAAAACAGTAAGGGTGACCGATTTCTCGAATACCAGGGCCTTTATCGATTCGGGCTATATTGCCACCCTTCGGGCAATCCCCGAAATAAAGAAAAAGGTCGCAAAAAGGCTAAGCCCTTCTGAAATGGACAGGAAACGCAAAGCTTTTTTACAGAAAAAACCCCCTTTGATCGTGGGTGATGTCGAAACAAAGGGCTTGACCGAGAGACAGGATATCTATGTCCATAAATTGTTCAAGGGGAACAAAAGGAACGGTGAAAAGGAAGCGGGCGATTTTCCGGAAGGGATGACAATGGATATGATAAAGCCTTTGTACTATAAATTATTGGGTGATGAAAACGTGGATTATGTTTATCCCAACCTGGTTTTCAACAAAGAGACGGGAAAATATGACTTTGTCCTTGATGTGAAAAGAGAAAAGCGTTTTCGTGCCGAACTCGGTGGCTTGGTTTCCTCAAAGGCCATCAATGAGATATTTTTTCAGATGCAGTACAAAAGCTGGAGAAAAAACGCACTCTGCATTACCGGAAACACGTACCTTGGGAGTTTCCACAACTCGGGCTATTTGAACGCACGGATGGATTTTCCTGGAAAGTTGCCCTTTTATGTTGATATGTCCTACACATTGAACGGTTGGAATTACTTCAAGACCAAGACCTATTTTTTTGAAGACATAAAGCCCATTTACCTTATACAGAACGATGCTTTTTATAAAACTTCCTTCGGGGTACCCGTGGGAAGGGCAGCGAAAATTTCTGCTGAGTTTTCGACTGGAAGGAAAAAGGACAAATATTACCAGACAAACCAATTCACCCGTTTAGATACCACCGATGTCACCTATTTTGATTTCAACAGCCCGGCCATCGTTTTTGAATATAATTCCTTGAACCATAAACAATATGCCAACAGTGGCACCTATTTTAGTTTGAGCGGGAGGTTTGTTTATGAGGAAGAAGAAAACATTCCTGGATCCACATCTGTTGATACCAATACGTTTAGTGCGATCCATAGGTGGTTCCAGGTCAGGATGGTTTACGATAAATATTTGAACATAAACACAAAGGTGAAGTTTGGTTTCTCGGTTGCGGCCACATTTACCAATCAGACAGCTTTCAATAATTATGCTTCCACTATCCTTGCCGCACCCGCATTTGAACCCGTACCGGAAAGCAAAACGATTTTCCTTCCCCAGTTCAGGGCATTTAATTATGTGGCTGCCGGCGTAAAAATGGTTGTGCCCATTGTGAAGAACCTGTATTTCCGCCTCGAAGGATACGGCTTTCAGCCCTTTCAGGAAATCCTGAAAGATGAGGACAACAAAGCTGCTTTTGGCGAGGACTTTTCCTCACGTTATTTCATTGGCTCGGGCAATTTGATCTATCATGCGCCTTTCGGCCCCTTGAGCATGAGCATGAATTATTTTGACAGTGCCGAGGAGCCCTGGTCATTCAGTATCAATATTGGATATATTATTTTCAATAAGAGACCTTATTGATACCATGTTCCTAATTCCAAACATCCGTATTGTCATGCACCCGGTTGGAGAAGGAACCATATATTAAATATTGATAAATAGGTTGGTGGTTTTAAATAATTTATATTTTTGCAAGCCTTAAAAAAACAGTGAAGAAACTTACAGTCAAATGACTGATTCTATTCAATATGTGAATTTAACTTTATTATGGAAACAAAAGATCAAACAAATCAAAACCCTGGGGAAGAGTTGACACAACCCCAGGCGGAGAATTCCCAGTCTGCTGATAACGCAGATGCTAAAACGAAGAAAGACACACAGGAACCTGACGTAGAGCAGGATGCTATTGACTTAATCGATGAGAAAAAGGAGGTGAAAGCTTCTGGAAAAAAAGCCGAGCCTAAAACAGAGGTTTCAAAAGAACCTAAAGTTGAAGGGGAATTGCCGAAAGATGAAAGCAATATCCCGTCTGAACCCACTGAGGGCAAGATGGAAGAAAAAGTTGAGGCCAAGCCCGAAGCCGAAGTCGTTAAAGAAGTTGAAGCCAAAGATGCTGAAAAGGAAGAACCAAAAGAAACAAAACCGGAAGCTGAAGAAGTGAAAGCCGAGACCAAGGAAATAGAGGAGGTAATTTCTGAAGCCAAGGTCGCAGAGGGGGAAGTGAAACAAGAAGCAGGTTCTGGAAAAGAAGAAAAGGAAGAGGTAGAAGCAAAAGAAGAAAAACTTTTGGAAGACCCTGTATCGAAAGAAAAGAAAACCGATGCTGCAAAAGAAGATGAAAAAGAGGTTGCAAAGGCAGATGCAGCCGAACCCATTGAAGAAAGCAAAGAAGATGAAAAAGAGGCTGTAAAGGCAGATACAGCTGAACCCATTGAAGAAAGCAAAGAAGATGGAAAAGAAGCTGTAAAGACAGATACAGCTGAACCCATTGAAGAAAGCAAAGAAGATCATAAGGACGTGGAAGATGCCCAGCATGAAGAGGAAATAGCTGAAGTGGAAGCAGAGGTTGATTATGATGCATTAAGCCGGGAAGAATTGGTCGATTTGCTGGATG
>JAJRTT010000142.1 GCA_024278155.1 Bacteroidota bacterium
AACCTGGCAAAAGGTTTTACAATTACCCCTATAGAGGCATTTGGGAACACAACTCTTGTTTCCTCATTTGGACCTTTGGGCGACGTAAGCGTTGCTGCTAATGGTGGGCTGGATATTTCTGGTGATGGAGTAGGGGCTTATTCAAGCGAGGGTGTTGTTAGGGGCTTAGCTGGGGGTGTACCTTCATGGCCTGATTATACAAACAATACTGTAAATGCAAGTGCTTTTATTGCTTCTGAGGTCGGAGGAAGCATGAGGTTTATGAAAGGGGGAAGTTTTAGCCTGAAGTACTATGCTTCAGCTTGGAATGGAGGAAGTAGGGCTGGGATTACAACCTATAATTTAACAAAGTGGGGCACACGGATTGGCCAAGGGACATCCTTTGTTACTGCAGGAATTGGCACAGCAAAATTTATGTTATCAGATAAATCATGGGGCGATTATGGAAAATTGGGAATATCATATTTATCTGCAGGATTAACTTATTTTCCAGAACCTATAACAACAGGAATTGGTATAAGTATTGGTTTTATAGATGCTGCAGGGGGTTTTGATAACTTTTATAACTCCCTTAATACGAATCAGCAACTTTATAATATTACAGGTGGCATTATTTTCCCAGTTAATGGCTTTCCACTATTTGTATCTTTAAAATGATGATTTTGCGTAAATATTATTATCTGTTTTATAAGATATATCGTTTCACACAAAGGTTAGGCAATTATGAAGTTTCCTTTAGTGCAATGCTAGGGCTTTCATTTCTTTTATTTTTAAACATTAATGCTATTTATGTTAGTTTATTTCCTGTAACAAAAGTAAACTTCAATGACCATTATAGTATGCCGTTGATAATAGTATATATTATTGTTTTTATAATCAATTATTTCTTATTTATTTATAAGAAAAGATACAAAGAAATAGAAAAGCAATTTAAAAATGAATCAAAAAAAAATAAACGAATTGGCAGTTTAGTTGTAATAGTTTATGCAATTATTTCCTTATCGCTAGTTTTTATGGATTAACACCCTTTCCCCCCTTTCCCGGCGTAGTCTCCTGACTACGCCGTGTGGTGCCATAACCTTTGGATTATAAAAACCCTGCGGCAGGATTTGCAATCCGGCTACCGCTTATTTCCTCAATCTTCCAGGTCGCAACAGTTTTGGCCTTCTTGGGCCCAAAAGGTTGGGATTACTTTTCCACCAGATGTTCGGGATTTCCAAATCCCAAGCCAATATTTTAAAGGGCTTACATTCCGCTTTCCCTAAAAACCTTTATCTTTACCCAGCAAAACAAATAGTTTTTATGTTGGCACGCAAATCAATAGGTTTGCACTTCGTAAAGCGTAGCCGGGAGACCACTCTTAGAAGGAACTCATATTGATATCAAGCTTGAAACCTAAAATCAATTAAAATCAAACAACATGAAAAGAGCAAAGAAAATATTAATCACCGGCCTCGTGCTGTTTCTTATACTGATAAGCTCTACAAGGACGAATGCACAATCAACTAAAAAAGCAAAAGTAAGCAAAAACACCTTTGGGGCCATTGAGGCCAGGCACATCGGCCCAGCCACCATGAGCGGCAGGATAGCTGCCATTGATGCCGTTCAGTCCGATCCCAGGATCATTTATGTGGGCAGTGCCAGCGGCGGGTTGTGGAAAAGCAAAAACGGGGGCGTGCAGTTCAAGGCCATTTTCGATAAATACTGCCAGGCAATCGGTGCAGTCACAATCGACCAAAAGCATCCCGATACGGTTTGGGCAGGGACAGGGGAAATCTGGACACGGAACAGCACTTCCGTTGGCGATGGCATTTACAAAACCACCGATGGTGGCGAAAACTGGAAGAAAACGGGTCTGGAAAATACCGAACGCATCGGCAAAATAATTATCCATCCCGAAAACCCGGATATCGTTTATGTGGCAGCCCTTGGACACCTTTGGAACGCCAACAGGGAAAGAGGCGTTTTCAAAACAACGGACGGTGGCAAGAACTGGGAGAAAGTCCTTTATGTGGATGGAAATACCGGTTGCACCAGTCTCGCCATCGACCCGCAAAACCCGGATATCCTATACGCGGCCATGTGGGAATTCCGCCGTACGCCCTATTCGTTTCATTCGGGCGGGCCGGGATGTGCTTTGTACAAATCCACGGACGGAGGCTCGGAATGGAATAAGATCAACAAAGGGTTTCCAGAAGGGGAACTTGGAAGGATAGCCGTGAGTGTTTCACCCGTTGACCCAAACATTGTTTATGCTTTGGTGGAATCCAAAAAATCGGCCTTGTACCGCTCGGAGGACAAAGGGGAAAGCTGGGAAATGGTGAACAAAACAACCAGTATGGGCGCAAGGCCTTTTTACTTTTCAAATATCATCACCGATCCGGTGGACACAAACCGGGTATATAAACCGGGATACTATCTCGAATACAGCGATAACGGCGGTAAAAATTTCAGGCCGACCTATGTTGCAGGAGGAAGGGTCCATGGTGATCTGCATGCGCTCTGGATCAGCAAAAAAGACAACAACCTGTTGTACCTTGGAACCGATGGCGGACTCTATGTTTCCAACGACAAGGGCAGTTCGTGGCGCTTTTTCCGCAACCTGCCCGTTTCGCAATTCTACCGGGTTTCGGTTGACAATAAAAAGCCTTACAATGTTTATGGCGGATTGCAGGACAATGGTTCATGGTATGCACCTTCCAAAAGCCCAAGCGGTATCCAAAACCGCAACTGGACAAGCGTGGGCGGCGGTGACGGTTTTTATGTTTTTGCCGATAAATATGACGACAACATCGTTTACTGGCAATACCAGGGCGGGCATATTTACAGGAAGTTCATGGACACCAAAGAATCTAAGGACATCCGTCCGTACGAAAAAGAAGGGGAAAACAAATTGCGTTTCAACTGGAACACGCCAGTGGCTTTCAGTCCGACAAAAGATGTGATGTACGTGGGCGCCCAATACCTGTTCCGCACGACCGACAAAGGGGACAACTGGGAACAAATTTCCCCCGACCTCACCACCAATGACCCTGAAAAACAGAAACAGGAAGAAAGTGGAGGCATCACCATTGACAATTCCACCGCCGAAAACCATTGCAGTATTTTCACCATCAGCGAATCACCAAAGGAGGCCAACCTAATCTGGGCCGGGACCGATGACGGCAATTTGCAAATGACGAAAGATGGCGGGAAAAACTGGACAAATGTTATAGAAAATATCGACAGCTTGCCAGCCCACACCTGGGTTTCGGGGATTACCGCAAGCCGTTATGATGAAGCCACTGCTTACGTTACTTTCGATGGCCACCGTACCGGGGACATGAAACCCTACCTTTTTAAAACAACAGATTATGGGGAAACATGGGAATCGTTGACAGATAAAAACATCAAGGGCTATTGTTATGAAATGATCGAAGATACGGAGATGCCGGGGCTTTTGTTTCTCGGGACAGAATCCGGCCTGTTTGTTTCCATTGATGGCGGGCAGGTTTGGTCCCAATTTAAAGGGAAACTGCCCAATATTTCCGTCCGTGACCTTGTGATCCAGGAGAGGGAAAACGACCTTGTCCTTGGTACGCACGGAAGGGGGGTTATGATTATTGACGATATTACACCGCTTCGGCAATTATCGGAGGAAACCCTGCAACAGGATGTTGCCTTCCTGAAATCAAGGCCCTACAAAGTGGGCTATCTTGGTTGGGAAATGGGCTTGACGGGCGATGATGAATTTGTGGGCTCCAATCCGCCGGGCGCATCCATCATTTCCTATTACCTGAAAAAACGACATATCTTTGGTGAAATGCACCTTGAGATATACAATGGAGATGGCGAAAAAATAAAAGAGCTCCCGGCCGGAAAACGAAAAGGGATAAACCGTGTACCATGGCATATGCGCATGAAACCGCCCAAAGTGCCCCGCTCCCCATTGCTTGCTTTCCAGGCAATGTACGGCCCCTCTTACCCTCCCGGCGAATACACCGTGAAGATGATAAAAAAGGACACCGTCTTTGAATCCACGATCAAGGTGGTTTACGATGAAACCATCCCCCACTCCACCGCCGACCGCGATGCCCGTTTAAAAACCCTGATGGAAGCCTACAACCTCCTACAGGACCTGGCTTACCTTGACAAACTGATTACGGGAACGGGTGAACAGGCCAAAGAAAAATCGGCGAAAGCAAACAACAAGTCCCTTGGGAAAAAACTGACCGGTATTTCCGGAAAAATGGAACTGCGCCATAAGGAACTTGCGGCCACCACGGCCACGGGCGCCATTACAGGAGAAGAAAAGCTGCGTGAGAAAATCGGGAATATTTACAGTACGGTCTTGGGATATCAGGGAAAACCCACCCAATCCCAAATTGACAGGTTAAGCAACCTTACATCGGAATACAATTCCCACAAGCAATGGATGGATGGTTTTATGCAAAAGGACATACCTGCTTTGAACAAAGAACTGGGGAAAGAAGAAATCCCGGGGTTTACATTTATTTCAAAGGAGGAATTTTTGAAAGAGGAAAAGTAGGTTTTTTTGCAAATCAGGAGATTTGCACATTATACAGTATCTACGCTGAGAAAGGGGATAATGCAGAAATATATGTAATATTGCGTTTATATAATTGTTACCCATTATTTTGAAAAAAATATTGTTGAAAAAAATATTTGGAGAATTAAATACTTGTACTAACTTTGTAATTACATTCAAAAAACATAATTATGGAATTATCAATAATACAAATCGGGAATTCAAAAGGATTCAGACTCAGTAAAACCCTAATTGAGAAATACAATATTAAGGATAAAGTTGAACTTATCCTGGAGAAAGGATATTTTATTCTAAAACCAATTTCCAGTCCGAGAAAAAATTGGGGAATAGCTTTTAAGGAAATGAATGAAAATGGTGATGACCAACTTCTTTTCCACGATGTTTTTGAAAACGAAAAACTGGAAGAATGGATTTAAGTCAATATCAAATTGTCCTCGTAAATCTTGACCCAACAATTGGGAGTGAGATTAAAAAAACAAGACCTTGTGTAATTATTTCACCAGACGAAATGAATAAATATCTTCGTACAATCACTGTTGCACCAATGACCACAACCTCGAGAAAATATCCTACCAGAATTGAAGTAAAACACGACAGAAAAATCGGCTGGATTGTAGTTGACCAAATTCGGACTATTGACAAACAACGAATTATTAGAATTTTAGGTAGACTATCGCAACCTGAAATTAAAGAATTGAAATCAGTGATAAAAGAAACATTTGTAGACTGAAAAAAGAAAAACAATGGGTAACAATGTAAATAGTTTATGGCGGGTGAAGTGCTAAATATGAGCGATTTAACAATAAATGAACATCGGTGTAAATTGAAATATCTGTGTTTCAAAAACCGCCACAAAACCATATACTTAACGTTAGCAACAACCAAATGAAACATAAATATGAAAATACCTAAGATTTTAATATTTAATTTTTTCACTAGACAATCATTTGAAAAGTTTAATACTTTACAAATATTTGGAAGAAGATTGAATTCAATGTCGTTGGATTTTTCCTTTATGCTTGGTATATCCTTCCCATTTTTTGTAGTTATGTTTATTCCCATTTTTATAATTATTGCATCTGCAAATGAGATGGATATTTTGTTGCCAATATGGATAGGGATTATCCCTTTTACCTTTATCTCGTTTTTAATATTAAATAAAGACTTCTTTAATGCAAAGAGTATTGCAAAAAGACATTTTGGATACCAAATAGTCGATTCAAAAACAAACCTACCAGCCAATGAATTGCAATGTGTAATAAGAAATTCAACAATGATTATCTGGCCGATTGAAGTAATAATTTCAATTTTTAACTCAACAAAAAGATTAGGTGACTTAATTGCTGGTACTAAATTGGTTGATTCGGATAAAGAAAACCCAGAACTAATAATGGATGAGATTTCACAAAAAAAGGATATTGATAATAAATCAAAGATAATTTGGGTTTCAATTTTCTTTGCGTTGACATTTAGTATATTATCAATATTGCCATCATTGTTGACGAGATTTTGACCCTATAAAGATATACCGGCCTTGATCCGCTCTTTCGTTCTTTATATTTTTATAAAGATAATAGTTTAAGATCGTTGCAAAACTCATTTTGCAAAAATATTCGAGGCCAGAGAAATTTTTTAACCGCAGTTACGCCCATGGCGTGATGAGGATTGAATAATTTTCATAACTTGTCCGTCCGGTCAGGCGGGCGAAGAAGATTGAAGTAAAATGAGTTTAATTTTCAATTATTCCTTGATATTGCAACAGTCTTAATTTGCAAGCTTAGGAAAAACATACCGAGACCTACCACCTCGCCTTATAGCCTCGCGTATCCACATGGATAAAATAGGTATGGGCCGAGTTCTTATTGTATTTGCCCAGGCCACCAATTAAGTGCTCATTGTCCGGGTCATTATCATAACGACTTATTATTTTATGCAATACCCCGGCATCGGTTATGGTATGCCTTTTATCGTGGTCAAGGTCATCGATAACGCCATCGTGGTTTTCGTCCACATAGATATCGGCTGCATCGCCATATACATGCCGGCTGTTCTTCACATTGCCGATTGATTTATTATAATAAGGCGTTCGGTAACCGCTCATCACAAAAAGGGTTTTCGCCTTTATTCCTTCCTTATTTAGTTCACTAACCAAAAATTCCAGTTTTATAAGTAGTTTGGGGTTAAGGATCAAATACTTTGACCATTCTGATTCCTGTTTGCACAAAAACTGTTTCAACTGAAAATGCGGCGTGATAAAAACATCCTTGTTTTCCTCCGTCACCCCTATCATCCCTTGCGGTTTTTTATAATTGCTTTTCCCTTTGTAACCTTCTTCAGGGTACGAGCCTATCCGGTACCCGTTCAGGTATTCCCCTTTCATATTGCTCAATGGCTCCAAAACAAAAACAGTGACAACCACCGATTGATCCGTGGTTTTATTGGTAATGGCGAGCCGGTCGTCGCCACTTGCTTCAGGGGCAGTATAAGCCCATTGCCCGTCCCCTTTTCTTTTCACGCTCCCTTTTTCGGCAAACACCTCAATATCGTATGGATCCGGGGATTCCACATTAAACCGGATTGTCCTGCCCGGCATTACTGTCTGGAAAAACCTCTGGAAACGAATTGTGTCACAATCCTGAAACTTAACAGAAAAACCCTCTTCTTCTGCCAAAACCCCTTTTGGCACAAAAGCAAAAAGCAGAAAACCTATTAACAAAAAAACATTTCCCATAGCAAACACTATTTCAAATTTTCACATCCCGGACTAAAGGCCAAGGCAACTCAAGGCCGGGCAAATGGCTTGTCCAATTCCTTCAATACCGCTGCATCCCTTCCATACACATCTTTGTTAAAATACAACTTATCCTGTTTGTCGGCACCGGCCGTCCAATAGAGCAAAACAATGTCAATGGGGTTTTTCAGGTTCACCCTTGTGGTTTTCCCAGATACCAATACTTCGTTGATTTTCTTCATGTTCCACACATCGGGCTCGCCCATCAAACCAATCAACAATTCCCACTTTTTATCCAAACGGATACAACCATGGCTAAATGCCCTTTCCTCGTTTGCAAAAAGCCCACGGGAAGGTGTATCGTGCAAATAAACCGCATATTCATTGGGAAAGATAAACTTCACCTGTCCCAGGGCATTGTGTGGCCCGGCAGTTTGACGGACAATATAAGGGAAGTTGTTTCGGGAAAGTTTATTGAAATCAATGGTGGAAGGATTGATCTCTTTCCCCGACCGATCCATGATGATCATGTTTTTTTCGGCCAGGTAATTTGGGTTCTTTTGAAGTTTTGGCAGTGTTTCCTTGGTAGCGATGGAATGGGGCAATGTCCAGGTCGGATTAAGCACAATATACCTCATTTTCCCTTTGAAAATCGGGGATTCGTGATACTGCTTCCCCACGATTGCGCGGGAGTAGTAAACGATGGAATCATTGATGACCCGCCTCACATTATAGCCGGCAATGTTCACCACAAGAAAATCATCCGGCAGATGGTGCATTACCCACCTTGCCCTTTCCATATTGACCCGGATATCGTTGATCCTTTCCTCCACCGTAACGTTCATCGCCCCAAGCGTCCCCTTGCCGATTGCCCCGTCCTGGTTCAGGTTGTGCCGGAACTGAAATTCCTTGACCGCCTTTACGACCCCATCATCATAAATGGAATCGTTTTCACTTTTTACCCTCACCGGCAAATCACCTGTTATCTCCAGGTAATCCCTTATCGCCAAAACCCTTTTGTCTTTCATCCCCGGTTTTAAGACCTCTCCTTCGGGTATTTTGGGCCAACCTCCGTTTTTAGCGATTTCCCTATAATGTTTCAATCCGTTGCGCAAGTGCACATACATGAAATTATCCGGTTTCAGGCTGTTCAACAAGCCGGTGAGGTCTTTGTTTTCGAGTGCGGCATAAAGCAGACTGTCGCCATTGCCCGGTAATTCATTGGTTGGCATATCCCAGCCGGGCCTTATTTTTGACTGATCGACTTTACCGAGGATAAGGTCTTTTCCATATATGAAAAGTCCATCGGTCATTAACAGGTCACGGTCGGCAAGTTTATAGGGATCGGCATTGTTGCCCTTTGTTTCATCGATCAATCTTTTTATCCTGTCCAGATGGTAATCCTCGGGGATCAAACCTTCATTGTACGCATCTTCCAGGTTTGCCATCAATTCCTTGAAATTCTTTCTGTTCTGCCACACCGGAGCATAATCGTTCAATTCATAATAATCCGCAATCAGGCCCTGGGCATAAAGCACAACACCGTCAGCAGAAATGGAATGGCTTCCATGACCAGCATCAATTTTGTTTTCAATAATTTGGTTTACGCTCAACGATTGGGAAAAGCCAGCAACCCAAAAAAAAGACAGGGAAAGGACGAAAAGGGATGTTTTTCTCATTTTAAAAGTTTTATTGTTATAAGTTTGTGCAAAAATAAGCAAATAAAAATGGCAAAAATCAATTGGAAGCCCGGCAACCTCCTTTATCCGCTCCCCGTGGCAATGGTCAGCTGTGGCACGAAACCCGAAGACCACAACATCATAACCGTTTCATGGACTGGAACCATAAACACCGATCCGCCCATGGTTTCCATCTCAATCCGAAAAGAGAGGCACTCCTTCAACATCATCAAAGAAGCCGGGGAATTTGTGATAAACCTCACCGCAAAGGAACTTGCAAAGGCCGCCGACTGGTGCGGGGTAAAATCGGGAAGGGATTTTGACAAATTCAAGGAGATGAAGCTGACCGCAGTTTCCGCATCCAAATTAAAGACACCATTGATTGCCGAATCACCGGTAAACATCGAATGCAAGGTGACCCAAATTATCGAATTGGGGACGCATCACATGTTCCTGGCAAAAGTGGTGGCCGTAAACGTTGAAGAAAGGTTCCTCGACAAACAAACCAACAAATTCGACCTTCGCCAAACCGGCCCCATCACCTATTTGCACGGCAGCTATTACAACCTTGGCGAGAACCTTGGCCGTTTTGGGTTTTCCGTCAGGAAGAAAAAGGGGAAAAGGAAAGATGCTGAAAAGGAAATCTGATTTGATGAATAAATCTCTCCCCCTGCCATGCCGAGTTTGCTTTGTTTATATGAAGAAAATGAAAACGATTTTTTTGAATATTATAATACTATTGGCTATTAATAGCTATTCACAAATCCCTGAAATTCAATGGCAGAAATGCTATGGATCTGCCGAAATGGATAAAACTTATGGAATAGCCGCAAAAAACAATGGGTATTTGATAGCCATACATGTTGGAACAGATGGTCCGGGCATAACCAATTACCATGGACTTGGAGATATTTGGGTCGTAAATTCTGACAGTACTGGCAATATAATATGGGAGAAGTGTTTTGGCGGAAGCAATGGGGATGTTCCCCAAAAAATTGTAAAGAAATCTGAAAATGAATATTTCATTTATGGTTATACCTTTTCAATTGATGGTGATGTTCAATCCGGCAATAATGGCTACTCAGATTTATGGGTCGTTAAAATTAATGGACTGGGCGGTATTATCTGGGAACAAACCTATGGATGTACCGGCTATGATGATCCAAGGGACATGATATTGACCCCCGATGGCGGGTTTGTGATGATAGATCGGATAGGTATTGGGGGCGGTGATGTTACGAATTTTTACGGGAGCGGGGATGTGTGGATGTGCAAATGCGATTCATTGGGGAATATCGTATGGGAAAAAACCCTTGGCAACGAGGGGCTGGACAACTGTATGTCAATGATCGTAAACAATGAAGGGAACATCCTGATGATAGGTGCGACTCAAAAGCATGGCGGGTTGGTCGAGTGTTACCCCGATGAGGCATGGGGCGATGTATGGATCGTTGAACTCGATTTGCAGGGAAATATATTGTCACAGCATTGTTATGGTGGGAGTTACTACGACATAGGCATTGATATTGAAGAAATCGAAGATGGATTTGTTTTTGTTGCGGGTACCACCTCAAATGATGGGGATGTGTCAGGCCTTCACGGCCCTCCGGGAGGCCCTCCTGATGGGTGGGGCGACTATTGGGTTGTAAAAACAGATGATTCTGGTGATATTGTTTGGCAAAAATGTTTGGGAGGATATCATATGGATAATCCCTATTATATCACACAAACGGAAGATGATGGTTTTGTAATACTTGGCTTCACGATTTCCAATGATGGCGATGTGAGCGGCAACCACTCTTGGTCAGGTGCTTATGATACTGATATCTGGGCAGTGAAACTAGACAGCACAGGTGAAATAGAATGGCAGCATTGCTATGGCGGCTGGGGCAGTGAGCGTTTGGAGAACCCAAATGTCATACTGAAAAATAGCGATTACAATTATGTGATAGCCTCCTCAACGGATTATGTTTCGGATGACGTACAATGTGACATACATGCCAACTGGGTAAGGGATGCCTGGATCTTCGAGATAGACATGGACGATACCACTGGTTTTTATGATATACCTGCATTGAAGCACAATTTGAGGGTTTTCCCCAACCCGGCAACGAATTATGTGGTTTTTGAACTTCCCGCAACCATAATTAACAATAATAAATCCGCTGCCATTTCGACTCCATGGGAGAGCCAAAGCGCAGGAAGGAGAAATCTCCCAAAGTATATGGACCCAGCCGGCAAACCCCAAGGAACAAATAGTGGCAATGGGATGTCTCACGCCTACACAAAAAGCCATCCCAAAGGATTCGACATGATGACAGCAAGGGAAGAAGCGGTTGTGGCAATCACAAACATTTTTGGGCAGAGGGTGGAAACACTGCACCTAAAATCAAGAAAAACAGCTTGGGACACAAGGCAAGTAAAAAGCGGGGTTTATTTTTACAATGTGGAAATTGACGGAAAAGTTTTTAGTGGGAAAATTGTATTACAAAACTAACGCATTCCGCAACCAAAAGACACCATTCTGTGCCTGCCGAAGTGCATTCATTCAACCAAAGACGTCATCCTGAGCTTGTCGGCCATGCCGAGCTTGTCGGTCATGCCGAGCTTGTCGGCCATGCCGAGCTTGTCGGTCATGCCGAGCTTGTCGGTCATGCCGAGCTTGTCGGTCATGCTGAGCTTGTCGGCCATGCTGAGCTTGTCGGCCATGCTGAGCTTGTCGGCCATGCTGAGCTTGTCGGTCATGCTGAGCTTGTCGGTCATGCTGAGCTTGTCGGTCAT
>JAJRTT010000014.1 GCA_024278155.1 Bacteroidota bacterium
AACCTTTGATAAAATAAATAGGTTATGCTGTAATGTTTGCTGGATGAAATAGTCTTTACCCTGTTGGCACAATATTTATTTCTTGGAAAAAGTACTCTCCATACATAATCTCGATAAACGTTATGGTAAAATCCATGCCGTGAACAATTTGTCTTTTGATATTGAAAAAGGATCTGTGTTTGGTGTACTGGGTCCAAATGGAAGTGGAAAGACCACGACACTTGGGATTATCCTTAGCGTTATCAGTGCAAACAGCGGAACTTATTCATGGTTTGGCGAACCCCCTTCCAAAGAGAGCCGGAAAAGGATAGGGGCGATTTTGGAGCACCCGATTTTTTATCCATATCTGAGTGCCGAGAGGAATTTACAGATTATCTGCGATATAAAAGGAGCTTCTTATTCCGAGATTAAAGGTGTCTTGGAAAAGGTCGGGCTTTTGGGAAGGAAAGATTCGAAGTTCAGTACTTATTCCTACGGCATGAAACAGCGGCTTGCCATTGCCAGTGCTTTGTTGGGGAAACCCGAAGTCCTCATTTTCGATGAACCCACCAACGGGCTCGACCCAAAGGGTATCCATGAAATCAGGGAACTGATAATCAAAATTGCCAAAGGGGGGACTACCATAATCCTTGCCAGCCACCTACTTGACGAAGTGCAGAAAACCTGTAGCCATGTCCTGGTCTTGAAAAACGGGAAGAAACTTTTTGAAGGAAAAGTTGACAAAGTCCTTACATCTTCCCCATTGCTTGAAATAGCTTCAAATGATATACCTGTCCTCAAAAAAGCCTTGTCGGGTTTTGACGGGGTAATTGGTGTAAAAGAAGAGGAAGGCTTGCTATTGGCAAAATTGAACGAGAATGTTTCGGCATTTGAAATAAATAAATATTGCATCGAAAAGGGGATTGTCCTTACCCGGTTATCGTTGAGAAAGAAAAGCCTTGAAAAGAAGTTTTTGGAATTATTAAGTGAATCCGAATGATCCGGTTATTAAAAATAGAATTTAAGAAATTGGTGGCCTACAAAGCTTTTTGGGTGATGCTCATCATCTATTTGGTATTGCAGGCCGTGATGATCTTTAGTATTCCGGGGTTGATTGATTGGGCCGCGGATAAATCGGGGAACCGTACCTATTTCCGGTTGTTCAAGGCACTTGTGTTCAATTTTCCCGATATATGGCAAAACATTGCCTATGTGGCTGGTGGCCGTATCTTTATCAAGGTGATACTTGGGATAATTGCTATTATCATCATCACGAACGAATATCATTTTCTTACTGTCCGGTCGAACATAATCAATGGGCTTGGCCGTAGCGAATTTCTGGCGGGAAAGCTGGGATTGCTTTTTTTGTTGGCTTTCTTTTCAACGGTAGTGTTGGTATTGTCAGGTTTGTACTTGGGTTTGATGAATTCGGTTTCAACCGCGGCATCGGATGTTTTTGGGAAAATGTCTTTCATTGCAGGATACCTTACCGAGTTATATACTTATCTCATCTTTTGCCTGTTTCTCGGCATCTTGTTCAAAAAAACGGGGCTTGCCCTTATTGCCCAGGTTATATACATGATTATCGAACCCATCCTGAAGTATAAAGTGTTGCCGGACGGGTTTGGCCCCTATCTGCCCATCAATGCGATGAACAATATTGTCCAATCGCCCAACACTTCACTTATAAAGTTAAAATCCTCGGGGTTTAATTTTGATTTTCAGGAAGTTGTTTCCCTTGCCGATGTGGGTTTGTGTATTGGATGGGCTATCCTGTTTGTCCTCTTTTCCTGGATTCTTTTGAAAAAGCGAAATCTTTGATCCCCGTTTAAATTTATTGTGGTAAATTTGGGCTTCGGAAAAACCATTTTCACCATGAGATTTTCACTTGTTTTGTTTGGATTGCTTTTATATGCCGGTACAATATTGCCGCAGCAGACCGGAAAACTTGTTGATAGCCTCGAACAGGCACTTTTCTTTACGGAAGATATCAGTGAAAAAATTCCATTGAACCTTGATTTGGCCAAAACCTATTTAAAGGACGACCCAGAAAAATCCTTGGAATATTCTGACATGGCATTTAAGCTTGCATCAAGTATCAATGCCGATGAACAAAGGGCCATTGCCTATTTTTACCATGGCAGGGCCTTGTCGGATTTATATCGGAGAAACGAGGCTATCAAATCACTCACTTTAGCGAAAGATATTTTTAAAGGACTTGGGCAGGATGCTTGGGTTGCCAATGCTTGCTACGAACTTGGGGATGTTTATAAGGATAAGCTCGATTTTAAAAAGTCACTTCATGAATTCCTTGAAGGTTTGTCCATTGTGAAGGACTTGGGAAATGAGGAAAAGTTAGCAAGTTTCTATAATGGTATCGGGGGCTTATATTACGACCAAACTGATTTTAACAGTGCATTTGACTATTTTAAGAAAAGTATGCTTATTTGGGAGAAACTGGGGAATAAGCAAGGAATGGCCATCCAATATAATAACCTTGGCGAGATATACCGGTTCAAAGGTGAGTTTGACCGGGCTTTGTCCTATTACAGAAAGGCAAGCTCCTATAACGAGGAAGAATCAAACAATATGTTCCTGGGGATTAATTATGATAACATTGGAAATGTTTTCCTTTCAATGGGCCAATACGATTCGGCGGAGTTTTATCTTGAAAAAAGCCTGGATGCTGCTTATTTAAGGGATGACGATCATTTGATTTC
Source organism: Bacteroidota bacterium (assembly GCA_024278155.1). Classification (GTDB taxonomy): domain Bacteria; phylum Bacteroidota; class Bacteroidia; order Bacteroidales; family JAADJA01; genus JAADJA01. The sequence continues at coordinate 2,700 of JAJRTT010000014.1, forward strand.
ATTGGTTAACAATAGCCTTGGGTTGCTTATGTTGGAAAACAAAGATTATGGATTGGCCGCTGATCATTTTCAAAAAGCATTTGAATTGGCCGATAAGAATCAATTGAACGATCATAAAAAAGATGCGGCCTATGGGTTAAGTTTGGTTTTTGCCGAAAAAAAAGATTTTAAAAAGGCGTTGTCTTATTATAAAGAATACAAATCCCTGAACGATTCGATCATAAATGCGGACAATTCAGGCAGGATTACCGAGATTGAGCTAAACCTGCAATATGAGAATGAACAGAAACTTAAGGAATTAGAGCAGCAAAAAACGCATTTCACCTATATTTTAATTGCATTGGGCCTGTTTGGGTTGATAATAATCCTTATCATGGTTTATGGGCGCTTAATGATAAATATCAGGCATTCCAAAAGCAAGGCCGTGAACCTTTACCTTGAGAACAAACACCTGGAAGAGGATATTGATTTTAAGAACAGGGAGCTTGCCACCAATGTGATGTACTTGCTCAGGAAAAACGAACTTATCAATTATATCAGCGATAAGTTGATGAAGGCAAAGGGAAGGTTCAAGAGCCAGAACCAACCGATTATCCAGGAGATACTGTTGGATCTGCAATCGAACATAAACTCGGAAATCTGGTTGGAGTTCGAGAAACGGTTCCGGGCCGTACATAAGGGGTTTTACGATAAGCTGAACAGGGAATTCCCCAAATTGACAGATTCGGACAAAAAGCTTTGTGCCCTGTTAAGGTTGAATCTGAGCACGAAGGAAATCGCATCATTAATGCACCAAAACCCAAACAGTGTGGAGGTCGCACGTACACGTTTGCGGAAAAAACTGGATTTGTCCAACAAAGATATCGGATTGGTTTCATTTTTATCAAACCTATAGTTTATGAAGTGGATTTTATCAATATTGTTTTTTCTTTTCATTTTCCCCAAACCGGGAAATACGGTGGACGAACATGAAATGGACAGTCTTGTCAATTCGCTCCAATATATGAAGGGTGACACAAGTAAAGTAAATGCACTTAACAGAATAGCAGATGGGTTTTTATATATTGATTATATCCAAATCTATACTTATGCAAATCAGGCAAATAAGTTGAGCGAAGAACTTGGGTATGAAAAGGGCCTTGCTGAATCCTATAACAACCTCGGTATCTACTTCAGGGAACTAGGTGTGTACGAGCAATCCATCGACTATCTGTTTAAAAGCCTGAAAATAATGGAAAGCATAAATAACCGGGCCGGAATTGCCCGTTGTTACAACCTTATTGGTATAATTTATTATTATTTAACGAATTATGACCTGAGCCTTGAATATTACAATAAAGCCCTTGAAATAAATATTGAGCAAAACGATGTGAAATGGATTGCGGGCAATTATAACAATGTGGGGATGATTTACAAGGAGAAAGGCGATTACAATAAAGCCCGGAAGTTTCACAATAAGTCCCTTATGTATTACAACAAAGCGCTCATGTATTATAAAAGGGCGCTAAAAATGAACAAAGCGCAAAACAATACGAACTGGATAGCAAACAATTATGGGAATATTGGGAGTTTGTTCCAGGAAATGGACAACCCCGAAGCCATAGCTTACTTTGAGAAAAGGTTGAGGATAAAAGAAGAACAAGGCGATTTGTCGGGCATTGCTTCAGCAAATTATTTGATTGGGAATTATTACAACCAAAAAGGAAGTTATGCCAAAGCCTTGCCTTTCTTGAAAAAGAGTTACGAAATTGCTGAAGAAATTTCCCTGCGGAACGAAATAAGGATGGCTTCAAGTGGATTGAGCGTGGCCTATGAAAAATTAGGGGATCATGAGCAAGCTTATTTGTTCCACAAGGTTCTGACAGCCGTTAATGATAGTTTGAATATTGTGGAGAACAGTCAACGGATTACCAGGCTTAAGATGCAGCACGACTACAAGATCAACCGACAACTGGCTAAGATTGAATATAAAAGGACAGAGCTCTACTATTTCGCATTGGCCGGTGTATTATCGATTATCTTGATTGTCATCCTATTGTTTTATGGAAAACAAAGGGCCCAGGCAAAACAGCATCAATTGGAAAGGCAGAGGCTTGAGTTGGAAAGAAAATCTTTGCAGGAAGACCTTGATTATAAAAATGTTGAGCTGCAAGAGAATGTTAAGTTCCTTGTTTCGAAGAATGATTTGATTTCCGGTGTCACAAAAAAGCTGTTGGATGCCAAATCAAATTTCTCATCAGAAAACCAACGGATCATAAGTGAGATTATCATGGAGCTCCAATCAAGTATCGATAGCGATATCTGGGAAGATTTCGACCTTCGCTTTAAACAGGTGCACATTGACTTTTATACCCATTTGAATTCAAGGTACCCCGGATTGACCCCCAATGAACAAAAATTGTGTGCCTTTCTAAGATTGGACATGTCTTCAAGGGAAATATCGGCCATAACCAACCAATCCATCAAGAGTATTGAAGCTGCACGGACCCGTTTGCGGAAAAAAATGGGTCTTTCCAAACAAAAAATCTCATTATCCGATTCCCTTTCCCAATTTTAGCATTAAAATAATCAGGTTTATACTGGTCGGGCAATCAGCTATTTAAGATGGCCTGTATTGGTGTTGTGGTATGCTTTTTTTTAAGCGTATGGTTTTAGTAAGGTCGTAATTGCATCCTTGTAGTGATTTTGTAATATGCAAAAACTTGCATACAATGATATATAGATGAAAATTTGCAGCATCAATTATTGAAATAGTCATGGAAAGCGAAAATAAAAAAATTGAAAAGAAAAACATGGATGATGAAATCCGGTCTTTTTTACAAAAGAAGAAGGATGAAAATTCTGCTTTGAGGAAATTATTGGTAGCATTGGAAAATACGAAATCCATAAATCAGATGGGCCGTATCAAGCAATATAAATGAAGACTATGTCAGCAACGAACAATAACCAGGTTTTTTTGCAGAACAATTTGAAATCGAAGGATGCGATTTACAGGTATTTTGCCCCTAAGATGTACGGGATTTGTCTTCGGTTCGCCGGAAATGAAATGGAAGCGCAGGATATTTTGCACGATGGCTTTATTAAAGTCTTCTCAAAACTGGATGATTTTAGAAATGACGGATCGTTTGAAGGTTGGGTCAGGCGTACGATGATCAATACGGCGATTAATTTTTACCGTAAGAAATCACGGGAGACTATTTTTTCCAATATTGATGATAAAGAAATTGCGGAAAAGGATAATTTGGGAATTGTAAATCGCCTTTCGAAAGAAGAATTGTTGAATTTGGTACAAGAACTCCCTGTTGGGTACCGTACTGTCTTTAACTTGAATGTATTGGAAGGATATACACATAAGGAAATAGGCCGGATGATGAATATTTCTGATAATACGTCAAAATCGCAGTTGACCAGGGCGCGAAGCATTTTACAAAGGAAGGTCCTTGCGATGGTGAAGGAAAAACTGAAGGTCCCCTTTGAAGATTTCAGGGTGATTAGAAATGATGAAAAGGCTGATTTCGTTGAACTCCTTGAAGCTGTTTAAAATGTTTATAAATAAGTATTTAAAAATTCAATAAAATATAAAAGCAATACGTTATAAATTGGTACATCATTTGATGTATAAGAAAACATACAAAAATCGTTCTTTCAATTAGATTAAAAGTAAGGTGTCTTTCCTTAATTGGTTTTGGTTAATAATTAGGTTTATTCTTTTCCTTTCTTTTATTGCCTTACTTTTAAACCGGTGTATGGACAAAAAGTCCAGCACCGGTTTTTTTTTGACTTGTTTCAATATATAGGGGTTTGTTGTTCAGAAAGGTAGGGACTGGGCGGCAGGGTTGTTGACATTTTTTTTGGTTTTTTTTTTGGTTTTTTTTAGGATTCTTAAAAAATGTTGTATCTTTGTAGCTTCAAAGTGAGACTATAAAATACGTTATTTGAAAGATATTTAAAAACTGGTAGAGTGTGATAATCCTTTAAAATTGGTTTTGGTTAATAATTAGGTTTATTCTTTTCTTCTTTTCATCACTCTACTAAAAACGGGTAGGAGCTAGTCTCTTACCTGTTTTTTTTTGCCCCGATCTTGCCGGGACTTTATTTGGGGGTAGCTGATTGGTTTGGGGAATCAGTAGGTTGGTCCCAATTTGTCAAATATGCTTTCTTCAGTTTTGATACCTTGATTCCCATATTATTTGACAGCTTTGCCCGCCTGCCTTTCCGGGATGGCAATAGTATGGACGGGCAGGCAAAAGCGAAGCTTTATGGAATCAGCAATATTATGATAAACAAGGGCTTTCGATAGAGCCAGGGCTCGAGGAAATCAACTGTTAAAACTGCGATATTTGTCCGGATAGACCTGATTTATTTCGGTATGAATTAACGGTCAAACCAAATATTTTATTGAACCTCTCCATTTAGAATAACTGTTTCCACTTTATTGCTGCCATAATAATAAGGCATAAATTCAATTGAGGGAATGGGCTTGGTGATAAATACGTTTGCTTTCTTGCCAAGCGCAATTGAACCAAGGGAATTACTCAAATCCATGGCATAAGCTGTGTTCAGGGTAACTGCATTGATAGATTCCTCGGGAGTGAGCTGATATAAAATGCTTCCCATCGACAGGATGAGCTGCATATTGCCGGAAGGGGAAGATCCCGGGTTAAAATCGCTGGCAAGAGCTATCGGAAGACCGGCATCAATCATTTTTCGGGCAGGCGCATAAACCATTCCCAGGAAAAAAGCCGCACCGGGGAGAATGGTGGGCATGGTTTCGGTATTCTTCAGGGTCTCTATTTCTTTTGCGCCCGTGAACTCCAAATGATCAACAGTTAGGGCATTGTATTTTACCCCAACCTGTATCCCGCCTGAATAATCAAGTTCATTGGCATGGATCTTTGCACGAAGGCCATGTTTCACCCCGGCCATTAAAATCCTGTCCGTATCTTCCACGGTAAAAAAACCTTTGTCGCAAAATACATCAATATAGTCGGCTAGCTCTTCCGATGCAATCTGTGGGATCATTTCGCTAATGACCAAATCAACATATTCTTCCTGACGGCCACGGTATTCGGCCGGGATGGAATGGGCGCCCAAAAAGGTGGATTTAATGGTAAGGGGCGAATTTTCTTTCAACCGTTGAATGACCCGGAGCATTTTCAGTTCGCTTTCGGTAGTAAGGCCGTAGCCACTTTTTATTTCAACTGCCCCGGTTCCCATGGCCGCAATTTCTTTTAAGCGTTCCATGGCCGATTCGTAGAGTTGATCTTCAGAAATATCCTGCATTTTACGGGCAGTGTTGAGAATGCCACCGCCCCTTTTGGCAATTTCCTCGTAGGACAACCCTTTTATTTTGTCAACATATTCAATTTCACGGCTGGCCGGATACACAAGATGTGTGTGCGAATCACAAAAAGTTGGGAAAACCATCTTGCCCGAAGCATCAATTGAAAGGAAGTCTTGTTGTTTTGATGGGAACTGGCCGGGTATTTTTTCCATTTTCCCAAAACCCGAAATTTTCCCATCTTCAATGAGCAAATACGCATTTCCGATGCTGTGCAAATCAGACATTTGTTTACCTGCACGCATTTTAAGCGGTTGGTCTTCAACCTGAACAAGTTCTTTGATGTTTTTTATAAGGATTGTGTTGGGCATCTGTTTTTGATTTTTATTTCTGCGAAATTAATTATTTAGAATTGATCTGTTGTTTCGTTTCAAATAAATATTATATTTTTACAGCATTAACTTGAATAATTTCCGTTTTTTATGTTGCGTTTCACAATGACCCTTCTGCTTCTTGTTCCCTTTGTTTCAATACTTGGACAAGAAAACAGCGAATTGGGTTCCATTGGATTGGAAAACCTGATCAAGGCTTTCCCAAAAGAAGAAGCTGTCCTGCTCAATTCCACAATTGATTATACTTTTAAACGGGACCGTAGTTCAAATCCATTAAAAGTGATCGAAAAAAGCAATGATACGTATATCGCTTTGCAGGATAATGCAAAAGTTTTGGCCAGAAAGTTCTATGATAATTATTCCGAATTGACAAGCCATCGTTTTAGCTCACCCAACTCTTATTCGGTCGAACACTTTCAGCGCTGCGGGAATTATGAATCGGAAGGGATTTTTTATCATGATGCAAAAGTTTGTGATTTTTTTATGGGGATGAAAAAACAGTCTGACCAAATTGCCCTGAAAACGACAAAAACTTTTCTTGACCCAAGGTATTTTGCCCGGGTTTTTATCGGTAGCGATTATGGTGTCGTTGAACGGGTCATAAGGTTTCATATGCCTGATTATGTGACGCTCGAAATTATCGAGGAAAATTTTTCCGGGTTTGATATCGAAAAGAGAGAGTATAATGAAGCTAACGGCAAAGGAAGGATAATTGAGTTTAAGGCAAGAAATATTTCCGGCAGTACCGGTTTGGATGACCTTCCCGGTTCATCATGCGTTTTCCCACATCTTATTGTTTTGGTGAAAAGTTTCAGTTACGATGAGAAACAAATAAACATAGTGCAAAACAACGATGACCTGTATAGATGGTACAAATCATTGATAGGTACTGCGTTACTTTCCTGGGAAATAAAAGAATTAACCGGAGAATTGATCGCCGATAAAAGTTCGGATTCGGCAAGAATTGCCTCCATTTACTCCTGGGTACAAAGTAATATCCGTTATATTGCCTTCGAGGATGGGATTGCCGCCTTAAAACCGGAAACACCAAGCAAGGTTTTTACGACCAAATACGGCGATTGCAAAGGGATGGCCAATCTTTTAAAAGCAATGTTGGTAAATGCAGGTTTTGATGCACGCTTGTGTTGGATTGGTACCGGGCATGTTTGCTACTCGCGCGATATTCCATCCGTTGTTGTTGACAATCACATGATTTGTGCCGTGAAAATGGATGAAAAGTTTGTGTTTCTTGATCCAACCGTAAGCTATACACTTTTGGGTGAGGTACATGAAGGCATTCAGGGAAAGAGTGCGATTGTTGAGGATGGTGAAAACTATCTGATTATCAAGGTCCCTGAAATTTTGCCCCAGGATAATTTCATGCAGGTAAACAACGAAATTTCAATTGAAGGGGATGATATGCTTCTTGATGGCTCGATCCTGTTGGGCGGGATGCAAAAATATTCTTTTCAGTATTTCATGGATAACCTGCGAAGCCCTGACAAGGGGAAAATGGTGAGGTACTTCCTAACGCAGACCGATAATAATTACACCCTAAATGAATTTGACCATACGCCTTCTGATTCCATTGTCCGGAATTTTGGGATCAACTATAATATGGTATTGGAAAATAATGTGATCGATTTGGGGGATGAACTGCTCCTGAGCCTTGATTTGTATGAAGATTTTAATGGTGCGTCAATAGATTCAACAAGGGCTTATGCCTATGCTTTTGATTTTAGGAGACAAAATAAACAGCGGGCCATCCTGAATATCCCCGAAGGCTTTGTTGTGAAAATAATCCCCGATCCCATTGACATCGACAAAGGTAATTTTAAAATATCTGCAACGTATGAAATCACTGATTCCACATTAATATATAACAAGGAAATACTTATCAGGGAAAAAACCCTTGAAAAAGAAGGCTTTGCCGAATGGAACAAAGCAATTGAAAAGCTCAATGGTTTTTATAGCGATATGGTAGTTCTTTCAAAGCAACAGTAAGCGAAACCCGAATCAATGTTGAACAAACCAATTATATGGAAATTTTTAAACCTAATTTAGCAAGTCTGTTCCTTTTATTGTTTTTTGCATCTGGGGAAATTGTTTTCGGACAAATCACGGCCGATGAAATCGAATACCAAATGTGGCATAAGTCGGATGCTGTGGATAAACTGATCGAAATCCCGGAAAAATGGGAGGATGAATCTGCCGTGATCCTATTCAAAAGTGAATCGTATGAGTATAAAAAACAATCAATGGCCACAAAGGTGAACGATGATTATTATTTCCACCAAAGGATAAAGTTGCTTGATAAAGCTGCTGTTACCGAATTCTCGGAATTCACTTTTGGTGATTTGGATGTTGCTGCTTATGGAAGACAAGGTGTGTTTATGGGGATAAAAGTGATAAAACCAGATGGCTCGGAAACCCAAATAGATGTGCGCAAGGCTGTGCAAATGCAAAGTTACAAGAACAGCAAAGAAAAAGGAAAAGTGGGGGGTGCTTATAACAAACTGGCAATCCCTGATCTGGAAACCGGGGATATACTGGATTATTATTATGTGAAAATTTCAACACATATGACCCAGAAAAGGTATGTGTTCGATCCTGTGTTTATTACATTGCCCGGTGAGTACCCAATTGTTAAAGGGGAAATAAAGATATTGCCTGAGAGAAGATGTTTTTTCAATATTTCCGTAAACAATGGCGCACCGGAACCTGTTTTAAGGAAAATCGGCAAAAAGGAGTATTACGTAATTGATTATGGGGATATTGAAAGATCAAAGGATAATCATTGGAATTATGCACTACGGGATGAACCTACGGCAAGGTTTCAAGTCATTATTTCGGGGAAAGGGTTTATCGATTCCGAAAAATATTTTCTTGGGGAATGGGAAATCCCAAAAACAAATGTTTCGATGAAAGAGTTTGAAAAATTGCTTGGGATTATTGTTAAACGGCCAAACGTAAACAGTAAAATGGAAGCATTGGCCATCAAATATATTAAACAACAACTGCCAATAACCGATACGGTGCAGTTTGTGAGGGATCTGTATTATTATTTCAGGCATTATCTTTATTTTGAGAAAACCATGTACTACGGAGTTGAGTATGCTCAATATTTATTTACCGATCGGTTCAGGTTCATTGGCAGCTTCTCTTATTTGCTCAAGCGGCAGCACATTGATAATACGGTGTTCATTGGGACGAAAAGATATATAGGATTGATCGATAGTGTGGTTTTATTGGATGAAATCACCGCAGGGATTAAGGTGGTTTTAAATGGACAACCGAGATATATTTATTTCCCGCGCGAATCAAGTGTTCTTGAAGAAGGTGACTATAAAATGGAAGGGACAAAGATTTACGCTACCCTTCAAAATCCCGGGATTACACGTTCCGTGATATTCCGGGATTCCATTCCGGTTTCAAAAAGAGCGGACAATATTCAACTTGGGATTGTAAAAGCTGAATTTGACCCTGATGGTAGCAATACGTTGATAATCGAGACCCGCCTGACATCCCATGGCGCAACGAAAAAATCTTTTGGTCCCTGGCTCATTAACCCGGAAGATTATTATGCCACCGAATTTGAATTTATGCAAAACCATAAAAGGTTCAGGCAATCGGATTATTCAAAGATGGACAGGATAATGGGTGAAATGAAGGAAAACAAAAAGGGCTTAAATAAATCGAGGGAAGAAATTTTTGATATGTACCTGAAAGATAATTATTCCATCCCTGAATGTGAATTGGATACCTTGATAATTGAGCAAGCCGGGCGTTTTTCCGAAACTAATGGCGTGGTGTTTTCATATGGGTTTTCCACTCAGGGTTTTACGAAGAGAGCTGGGGGTTATTTAATTCTTGATGTCGGGAAATTGATGGGCAAAAACATAGATTTTGATGTGGATGACAGAAAGAGGGAGAGCGATATTTATATGGATGCACCAAGGCAATACGATTGGGAAATAGATGTGGAAATACCTGAGGGATATTATGTGGACAAAACCGAAAACCTGGAATATGATGTTGAAAACAATACCGGGTTTTTTAAAAGTTCCGCGCGCTTGGATTCAACGTTCGTGCATATTTCGATTTCCAAAGCTTACAAACATAATTACGAACCCGCCGAAAGCTGGGAAAAGATGCTGGAATTCCTGGATTCCGCCAATGATTTCTATGAACAAAAGCTTGTCTTAAAAAAGAAATGATCGAGCGGAAAATAAGCTGTTGACATGGCCAAAAAAACAAAATTTTTGTTTCGGGCAATACAAATGCTTGGTATAGAAACGCCTTTGGTCAAAACGAGGACGAGGCTGGGCACTCAGAAAACGAAAAAGCTTTCCACGGAATATGTAGAAAGCTTTTTTATCTTTATTATTGAAAGTTGATTAAAACGGCCAGAAATTATTGTCGTTCCAGATTTGTTCCTTCAGGTCTTCGTTCAGGCGGTGGAGCAGCGAATGATGCCCGCTTTCCCAATCGGCCAACATTTGATAGGTCTCTTTTTCCAAGGGGTCGGTGGCTTCTTTTGCCCTGTCCGAATAAATTTTTACGGCCCTGGTCTCAAAGTCCATGGCCGCTGAAATAGCTGCGGCCTCGAAGCTTGCGGCCGAAATTTCCTCTTTGATTTTTTCTGTCAGGATTTCCAAAGCTGCGGATTCATCGGCAGGTTCAATATGTTCATCGGGTCTCACGAACTTTTTGTCCTTCATATAGGATTTAAACTGGACTGCCAAAAATTTGATATGCTCATCTTCCTCTTCGGCCATCATATTGAAGATTTTGCGCGCTGCCGCACTTCTCGATTGCTCGGCCACATTGGAATAAAATGCTTTTCCCCTTTTTTCAAGCAGTATGGCTTCCTTTAAAATATCAGTTGGTGATTTGCTCATCTTTTTATTGATTTTATTGTTTAAAATTCCTTTATCGGAGATTGATTACAAAACTATTATTTTTTTAAATAGGTATAACAATACTAACTTATATTTGTTAAAAACAATGATTTTTTTCAGGAAAAACTCAAAGGGATTTTAATACTTTTGTTTGGGACTAAAAAAACAATCACGTGCAGCCAATTGCGGAAAAAAACCTTAAAAACCTTAAAAACCTTTTTACACAAACTTTTGCGGAAAATGTAACGGGGTTTGTTGCCCTTCCTACTTCCGGGTCTGATCGGCGGTATTTCAGGATAAAGTCCTTGAACAACAATGTGATTGGTGCTTTTAACAAAGAAATACAAGAGAACATCGCATTTTTGGCATTTACAAATCATTTTGAAGAACTGTCCTTAAATGTCCCTTCCCTGATTGCTTTTGAGTTGGATCAAGGGATTTACTTGTTGCAGGACCTTGGCGATGTCAACCTGTTTTCCTTGCTTTTTGATGGGGAAAAGCGGCTACCTGTTTCTGATAAAGTGATTGGATATTACAAACAGGTTTTGACGGCTTTGATCCGGTTTCAATTGGAGGGTGGCAAAAACCTGGATTATTCGGTATGTTATCCACGGCAGGCGTTCGACAGGCAGTCCATGCAATGGGACCTGAATTATTTCAAGTATTATTTCCTGAAATTAAAGGATATCCCATTTGATGAACAAAAACTGGAAAATGATTTTTCTTCCTTGATAGGTTATCTTTTTCAGGCCCCAATGGATTATTTCATGTACCGCGATTTTCAGGCCCGGAACGTGATGATTCACAAGGATTCCCCCTGGTTTATCGATTATCAGGGCGGGCGGAAAGGGCCTTTGCAGTACGATCTTGCTTCCCTGCTTTTTCAGGCCAAAGCCGATTTGCCATTTAAGTTAAGAAATGAATTGTTGGATTTTTATCTTGATGAGCTGTAAAAGAAAATGACGGTCGATAGAAAAGAGTTTAAGGTGTATTATTCAGGTTTTGTCCTGATCCGGACATTGCAGGTCCTTGGGGCATATGGATTCCGGGGATATTTCCAGCGCAAACCGCATTTTATCGAGAGTATTACTTATGCAATGAAAAACGTGAAATGGCTGCTCGGGAACCTTTCGGTTCCTATACGTTTGCCCGAATTGGAAAGGGTAATGGAGGTTATGGTTGGACAAAGTTTAAAGAATTGATTTTATGGAAAAGAAACTAATTATAGAAATACACAGCTTTTCATTTAAAAAGAGCGGTATCCCTAAGGACAATTCCGGCAATGGGGGCGGTTTTGTATTTGATTGCCGGGCTTTGCCAAATCCGGGCCGTTATGATGAATACCGTGCTTTGACCGGGTTGGACCGACCCGTTATCGATTTCCTCAAAAAAGAAAAGGCAGTTGGTTCCTTCCTTGAAAATGTGGCAAAAATCATTGATCAGGCCGTGGAGAACTACTTGCAAAGGGGGTTTTCCCACCTGATGGTCAATTTTGGTTGCACAGGTGGCCAGCACCGATCGGTTTATTCTGCAGAATTCACAAAATCACACCTCGAATCTTCCTTTTCCGTCCATGTTGACCTGAAACATGATATGGCCGGTTTTTGGAACAGGTAGCCACCTCCATTTATTTTAACGTTTATTAGCAACTATTATCAATAATAGTCAGTCTATTGTTAGTAATATAAACTGGAATTGATACTTTTGCACCCTTAAAATAAATTGAGTTGAGAATTGATGAGATTTAACCGACGACATATTTTGCTGCTGATAGGGCTTCTTGCCATAATCGTATTGTTCCTTCCCATAAAGATGCATTATAGTTTTCAGGCTACCTCACTTGTATATCCTGCAAAGGAATGGTACTTGAAAAAAGCTGCCGATGATAGTTATGTGAGTGAATTGCACGATTTTGAAGCGGATGTCATCAGCCATATGATTGCCTATAAGTTCGAAAGGGGCGATATTTCGGAGTTGCACATTAAAGACGGGCTAACCACAGATGACTTTGTTGAAAAAGGGGATACGGTCGCATACATCCAGTCTTATTTGATCGAAAACGATATTGTCCGTTTACGGAATCTGATCGAGGTTGAAAAAGCTTCCATCTCCGTAAACAATACGGGTGCAAAACAGGAGTTAATAGATGAGGCCGTACAGGAATATGAATTTGCAAAGCTGAAACTGGACCTGGAGGAGAAAAATTATAAGCGGCAGCAGAAATTATTTCAGGATAGTGTTATTTCAGAAGCAGATTTTGAAGTGGCGGATAATACGTTCCATCTTGCAGAGGTGAATGTCCAGATTGCCGAGAGTGCGTTGTTATCATTGAAAACAGGAAGGAAAGCAGAAGAAATCAGTTTGATTTATCAAAAGATAGATTCTTATAAAAGCCAGATCGAAAACCTTGAGGATTTGCTGGACCAATATTATATCAAGCCAGCTATTTCAGGAGTGTTGAGGTTTAGCACATCCAACAACAGGATTATCACGGTGAGCGATACGGGGAGGTATATCCTGAAAATACCTGTGAAGGTTAACAATATCCAATACCTGGCTTCCATTTCGGCGATCAGGTTTTCCGTACCGGGATACGATGACGAAATAGAAGCTTCATTTGCAGGCCTGGACAACAATGTAAATATGGCGGCCAATGAACAAATGTTGATCGCCAAGGCAATTATTAATTTGAAGTTAAAGCGGGTTTATCCGGGAATGGCCGTTCAGTGCGAGGTTATTTGCGATAAAATTACTATTTTTGAGTTTTTGAAAAGAGGGATACATTTGAGGTTTTAGGTTGAAAATTAGTTATTATAAGGTAAAAGGTTGGGCGTTATGGGTTAATAATTGGAAAATCTTTAAAGATCAACGCATAACACCTAACGCATAACACACATATAAGTGAGGTACGAATATAAATATATTGTAAACGAGTCGAAGCTGGAAACTTTGAGGCAAATGATCTTGCCTTTTGTGGACGTGGATGAATTTGCCGAAACTTCCGGCAGCAATCAATATACGGTTCGTTCAATCTATTTCGATTCCCCCCGTTTTGATTTTTATTTTGAAAAAATCGACGGTATAAAAAACCGGAAAAAAGTACGCCTTCGGGGTTATGATGTAGAAGCACCCGACAATACTGTCTTCCTTGAAATAAAAAGGAAATATGAAATCCCAATCGTGAAGTTCCGTGCTCCCCTGAAGTTTGTTGATGCCTTGGATATGTTCGAGAACACACACATTAACGGGCATATCCTGAAGCATGAAAAGTTCCCGAAAGGATATGAAGATTCACAGCGTTTTTTCTTTCAGGTGTTCAGTAAAAACCTGCGACCTGTGGTACTTGTTACATACGACCGAGAGGCTTACCTGAGCAAATTCGACAGCACGGTGCGCATCACTTTTGATAAAAACCTACGAAGTAAGGAATACCCATCCCTTGAAGAAATATATACGGAGAAAAATTTACGGCGCTCTTTGAACAATCATTTTATCCTTGAAATAAAATTCAACAAGCATTTTCCGCATTGGATGGCCCCGGTTGTTTCAAGGCTTGGCCTGCACAAGCAGTCGGCTTCCAAATATGTGATTTGCCTTGATGAAAACCGGACGGTCAATAAATTCTCAAGGTCTTCGGTTTATACAAACGCCAAATGGTACAACTCCTGATTTTATTTATCCAAATACAAGTATTGAAAAATGTTTGACCAATTTCAAGATATTGAGCTTTTCCCGGTAACGGTCCTGGATGTTTTTATGAATATGTTGGTGGCACTCGTTTGTGGTGTCATCATTGCACTCGTTTACCGTTTTATCTACAAAGGACCCAGCTATTCGGTAACCTATGTGAATTCGATGGTGCTGCCTGCGCTCGTTACATCAATGATCATGTTGGTGATCGGGAATAACCTGGCCCGGGCTTTTGGCCTTGTGGGCGCCATGTCCATCATCCGTTTCCGGACGGCCGTGAGGGATGTGCAGGATATTGTTTTTATCTTTTTCTCACTTGCCGTGGGAATGGCATCGGGTGTTGGGCTGCACATCATTGCCCTTTTCGGGACGGTTTTCATAAGTATTGTGGCGGTGGTATTGGTCACCTTTAATTTTGGGGCGCCAGGAAAACGGGAATACCTTTTGCAAATCGCTTTTATTTCCACTCCCGAAAATGAATCGAAACTGGAATCCATTTTGAAAAAGCATTGCAAGAAAATCCAGTTGGTGAACATGAAAAACCTGGGCGACGAAAGTGTGGAGATATTTTATCATGTCAATTTCAAGAACAAGGAGAAAAGCAGTGAGATGTTGCGTGCCTTAAACGGGATGGAACAAGTACTGAACGTCAACCTTTTCTTCGACCAGGACGATACCGATGCTTCCTTCTAACTGAACCCTTTCCACTTTTTATTGTTTTCCTTTTCATAAGTTCGATAAGCTATGGGAAAAACATATTGTGAGAGAAAAAAGAAGAAGAAAGTTGCAAACCCAAAATACAAATGCCTTAGGTGCGAAGGGGAGGCCAATAAAAAGAAGCATCTTTGCAAAGCAAAAAAAGTTGATTGATCCTTGATTTTGGATTGGCGATATGTGCAGGCCATTTCATGAGAATTGTTACCGTTATTCAACTTGAACGTTTTAAATATGTTTTAATGCTTTCCATAATCAAACAATTACCAAAAACGCCTTTTCCATGAAAGCAATGATTTTTGCCGCCGGCCTTGGGACACGCTTACAGCCCCTTACCAATGACAAACCCAAAGCTTTGGTACAGGTGAACGGCAAAACCCTCCTCGAAACCGCAATCAATAAAATAATCCACGCCGGGATAAACGAAATTATCATTAATGTACATCATTTCGCACAGCAGGTAACCGACTTTGTTAATGAAAATGATAAATTCGGGATTGACATACACTTTTCAGATGAATCTGAGGAATTGCTTGACACGGGCGGTGGACTGAAGAAAGCATCCTGGTTTTTAAAAGGGGGAGAACCTTTCCTCGTTTACAATGTGGACATCCTTTCCGATATTGATTTAAGGCATTTGATAAATCACCACAAAAAGAATGAAGCCCTTGTTACACTTGCAGTAAGAAAACGCCAAACTTCCCGCTACCTTTTATTTGATAGGGGTTTTGCATTGTGTGGCTGGCAGAATGCGAAAACCGGTGAAAAGAAAATCCCTGTTGCCAAACCGGATTTGAAACCTTTTGCTTTTAGCGGCATCCATATTATTGAACCGGCAATCTTTGATTTGATGACAGAATCCGGCCGCTTTTCAATAATTGATGTATATTTGAAACTTGCTAAGGAACACCGGATACTTGGATACGATCACAGCCGAACACGGTGGCTTGATTTGGGCCGGGTGGAAAACCTGAAAGAAGCTGAGAAGCTTTAAACACAAATCAAAATGACAATGGGTTACCACCTCTTGATGCCCGCTTGACAGGGACGGTCAGGGGGATAAAGGTGGAGGAGATATAAAATTGAACCAACATGACAAACCAACCGTTTCTTGAAAATGTTACCAATCATATAATTGAGAATTATGAAAATAGCATAGGTGAGATTTGCATTGTCCTCCCAAACCGCAGGGCCGGCTTGTTCCTGAAGAAGTATTTATCGGATACATTAAAAAAAACCATCTGGGAACCTGCCGTTTATTCCATTGAGGATTTTGTGGTCGAAATGTCGGGACTGAAAACCATCGACCCTGTATTCCTGCTTTTTGAATTGTATGAAGTCCACCGGGAAGTTGAAGGGGCCAATGCACAGGATTTCGATCAGTTCATCAAATGGGGGAACGTCCTGCTCCACGACTTCAACGATGTGGACATGTACCTTGCCGATGCCGGACAGGTTTTTGGCTTCCTGAGCGATGCCAAGGCCATCGAAAAATGGAACCCGGATGGAAAACCGCTTACGGATTTTGAATTGAAATATCTCCGTTTCTTTTCATCGTTGAAAACATATTACGTTCGTTTGAGAGAACGGCTGTTGAATAAAACCCAGGTCTATCAGGGGCTTGCATACCGGAAATTGGCCGGGGAAGTTGACAGGGTTTCCGCAATGCCCTGGGGGAAAATCGTTTTTGCCGGTTTCAATGCACTTTCAACTGCCGAGGAAAAAATCATCAAAACTTTGGTCACCAATAAAAAAGCTGATCTGTTATGGGATACGGACAAGTACTATGTTGAAAATGAAATGCAGGAAGCAGGTTTGTTTTTACGCAGAATGAAGAAAAGCATGAAATTGGACGGTTTTAAATGGATGGGGGATAATTTGGGTTCCGGAAAAAAGAAAATCGAAGTTATTGGTGTTCCCCAAAATGTGGGTCAGGCAAAAACAACCGCAAAAATTTTGAAAACCTACAGCGAAAATAAGGAATTGATAAGCCGGACTGCAGTGGTTTTGAACGATGAGGCGATGATGTTGCCGATCCTGAATTCCATTCCATCCGAAATCAACAGTTTCAACTTGACAATGGGCTTGCCGCTGGACCGATCGCCACTGTTTTCATTATATGAGGCTTTTTTTAATTTACATGAAAATGCCTTGAAGTTTGACAAAACAGGGGGGAAGCAACTTCGATATTATTTTCGTGATTTGTTGAATATTTTCGGGCATATCTATTTAAAATCATTTATTGTCCTGGGAAATGGCGACCCTAAGGAAAAACCGATGGTCGAAAAATTGAAATCGCAGAATAAGATTTTTTATAGGCCGCACGAGTTGTCCGGACTTTTTGCTTCTTTGCCTAAAAGAGCAAAGGAAGGCTTTATTTCCCTTTTTGAACCCTGGGGGAACAATCCGCAAAAAGCCCTCGATAACCTTATTGCGATTACTGTTTTCATGAAGGATATTGAAACCGGGAAGAGAAAAGATGAAAAGCCCAATTCAGCGGATTCGTTGAAAATCGAATACATCTTTCATTATTCAAAAGTTTTTAAACGGCTAGAAAAACTCCTGGCCGGTTTCCCTTACCTGAACAGTATCCGTTCGCTTCACCAACTCTTTCACCAGATTGTGGGCACGCTTACTATTTCCTTTTATGGCGAACCGCTCAGCGGTTTGCAAATAATGGGTATGCTTGAAACCCGCACCTTGGATTTTGAAAACATAGTCATGTTGTCGGTCAACGAGGACTTGATCCCTTCCGGGAAGTCGGCGAATTCGTTTGTCCCTTTTGACATCCGGATGCAACATGGACTTCCGACCTATAAAGACAGGAACGCTATCTTTGCTTATCACTTTTACCGCTTATTGCAACGTTCAAAAAACATCCATTTGTTGTACAATACGGAAGTGGGCGATTTGGGCGGTGGCGACAAAAGCCGCTTTATTGCACAACTTTTGGTCGAGCTCCCAAAATATAATCCCGAAATTGAGGTTGTTGAGAAGATATTGACCGGGATTCCCGCAAAAAACGAAAATGAAGTTCCCATTGTTGTCCCAAAGGATGAAGTGATTTTCGGAAAACTGCTTAAACATGCCGGCAATGGGTTTTCACCAAGTGCGCTGAATATTTTCCGAAATTGCTCTCTGCGGTTTTATTTTCAATATGTCGCCAAACTCCGGGAAAGGGAAGATGTGGAAGAAACCATTGAGGCCACCACGCTTGGGAGTGTTGTGCATGAAGTCCTCCAGGAGTTATATACACCTTTTATTGGCAAAAACGTGGTTGTCCGGGATGTCAAGAAAATGTTTCCGAAAATCACAGCTTTGGTCAGAAAATCGTTTGGGGATAAATATGAAGGTGGTGAATTGGATTATGGCAAGAACCTATTGGTGGTAAAGGTTGCGGAATTGTTCGTTACAAACTTCTTGTATGGGGAAATGGCCATGCTACAAAAAGACAAGCCAGAATTACATATCGTATCTTTGGAAGAAATGTACCTCGGAGAGTTGGAAATCAAGCTTGAGAATAGCGATGTGGCCTATCCCGTAAAATTCAAAGGAAATTGTGACCGGATTGATCGCCTTGATGGTATAACCCGGATCATTGATTACAAAACCGGCAACGTTAAAACTTATGATTTGACATTGAAAGAGTGGGAAATGTTGGAGGAAGGCATTAAAAGGGACAAGGTTTTCCAGGTTTTGTTTTACGCCTTTGTTTTCTCTAAAAATCAGTTAAATCCGACTTCACCTATCAAAGCCGGGATCATCTCTTTCCGCAACCTGTCTTCCGGGTTTATGGCCGTAAAAACGCCTGAGGGCGAAACAATCGACCATGGCGTGTTGAATGAATTTGAAATTGTGTTGTCCGGGATCACCAAAGAATTGTTGGAAAGGTCAACCCCTTTCTCCCAAACGGAAAACCCGGATAATTGTTCATATTGCCCTTTTGTGGGTATTTGTGGGCGGTAGGTTAGGAGCAGTGTTGTCCCGCGTTATTGTGTTTAAGCAATTCCATGATGGTGCGATTAAAAGTTTGGATATGAAAAGTATAAGAGTGTTGGGGATTACAATTTCAATTCCATGATGGTGCGATTA